>PLNY01000026.1 GCA_003141915.1 Anaerolineae bacterium
TGTGTTTTCAGACTGAACCAAGGTCACACGATCCGTGAAGGTCTTGAGCCGGGGACGGGCTTCATCGAGCATTTCGGGAAAGAGATCAACTCCGATAACGCGCGCGTTGGGAAAGTTTTTCAGAATGTAAGCCGATGTGACGCCAGAACCAACGCCCAAGTCTATGACCTCGATTCTCGCATCGCGTGGAAAGGGAAGGCAGGAAACCAGCAGCTTGTGAGCCTCGTGATAATGGGGCAGCGCTTTTTCGGCGGTCAGGTCGTAGGACCTGTCCGAAACGTAAAAGAAATCATCAATGCCCAGGATTTTGCTCATGGAATTTCCGAAATCGCGTTTCACGGAATGACTGCCAGTTTTGAACCGCCCCATCATAACCGACAAAAAACCGGGTTGTCGAGACTGCGTCCGTGGTGTCGGAGACGATGTTCGTCACGCGGTCGGCGCACGCCAGCACCCATTCGGGATCGTGGCTGACAATCACGACCATTCTGCCGGTTGAGGCGTAAAATCGGAGGATTTCCGCAATGCGCGCCGACCAGTATTCGCTCTGCCCGCTCATGATTTCGTCGAGGAACAGGATTTTGGNNTGGTGGGTTCGTCGAGGAACAGGATTTTGGGGGCAATGGAAAGCGCCCGCGCCAAAACCGTGCGCTGCTGTTGTCCCGCCGAAAGCTGATGCGCGTAGCGGGCTTCAAAACCTTGCAAGCCGAGCATCTCAATCAATTTTTTTGTGCGGTCGTTCGCGGTTTGCTTTGCGATTCCCTGATTCAACATTGGCAGAGTGATGTTTTCGCTCACGGACCAATGGGGCATCGGGCCGGCCTGCGTGACCAAAACTTGATCAAAGCCGGGGCGTGGCTCGAACGGAGACCAGGTGACGAATCCTTCCTGTGGCAATTGCAGACCCGCAAGCGTGCGCAGCAGCGTGGTCTTGCCGCAACCATTCGTGCCGTAGATGCAGTGAACCTGCCGGGCTTGAATTTCGATATTTGACAGCCGAAGTGAGAAGTGGTTGTTGCCTTTGGCCTTGGCATGATACGAAAGCAGAATATCACCGACCTTGACCGCAAACGGCGTTTCCACCGGCTGAAAAAGTTGTGCAAGCAATTCTTTTTTTATTTCGGCGGCCATAATTCAAGAACCGTTTGCAATCGCGAAAGAGTTGGCCATCTTCAAGCGTCCATCAATAAACTGCGTATAACGGCGGATCGTTGTTTCCTCTTCGGGACGCTTTGCAATCCGCGATTGAAGGTGACTGTGCCATTCATGACTTGTGTAATACGAGTGGTAAAGCTCCCGGCGGAGACGTACGAGTTCATCGGCAGGGATGCCGACATCCAGGATTGGATGTTCGCAATCGTATTTCCTCCAGTCCCGCTCACGAATAATGCCATCCCGTTCGGCACGGGTGAACAAAGGTGTTCCGGGAAATGGCGTAAGAAAGCTGATGTAAAGCTCGTCCGGGTGAACCTGCTTCAGAAATTCAAGATGGCGGGAAAATGTGGCTTCAGTATCGGTTTCGTGCCCGACAATAAATCCCCCCCGCACAAAAATACCGTGCGATTGGGCAAGTGCGATGTCCTTGGCCACTTGATCAATATGCCGGGCAAAGCTTTTATGGCGCAGACGGAGAGTTTCGGAATCAGACGCCTCGATGCCATAGAACAGCATGTGGCAACCCGCTTCGGCCATGAGTTGAACCGTTTCGGGCTTAATGGTTCCAACCACGGCGAAAGCGCGCCATTTAACTTTCACCTCGCTTTTCAATAATTTAAGGCAAAAGGCGCGAACCACGCTTTCAGGGCCGAATGTTTCGTCCCGGAGATTCAGGGTGTTGACATCGTATTCCGATTGCAGAAAGCGAATTTCATCAATCACATGCTCAAAGTCGCGGTATCCATGCCGCCCATCATATACTTGCGGAGTGCAACAAAAATCACAATGGAAAGCACAGCNNGATCGGGCAAATTTTCGCCCATGCTCATCGAATAATATTTTTCCCGTGGCAATCGCAATGGAGGCGGGAGGTTCCGAAATAACATGGCCGGAGGATTGCTTTTAACTGAAACGCTTCGTCCCGTCGCCGGATCACGATACGCGCACAACCCCGAAATGCCATTGGGGTTTGTCCAACCCCTGGAAAGACAATCCAAAATATCCCGGCAAGGCAATTCTCCTTCACCTTTGACCACAAAATCGAAACCTTGCGGACAATTAGCAAGCCCAAGCACATGATAGCCGCCAAGCACCAAAGCGGTTTTTGGGAGTGCCTTCTTAATGGCGCAAGCAATTGCCTGTGCGTCGGGAAAACTGTATGTCATGCAAGAAATTCCGACCATATCAGGACAAATGGAAATAATTTTCTCCACGACTTCTTCGTTCCCTTGCTCAAGCTGATGGATGAGTTCCACTTTATGCTCAAATGACTGAAGATATGCTCCGATGTATTCAATGGCCAGCGGTTCCAGAACTCTCGCCATCTGGCTGAGTGGATTGTGACGGTATCCCTCCGCTGTGACCTCGATAAGCACGACTTTCATTGAGGCCCTCCAATCCAATGCCATTTGCGGGTCTTTTCCCCGTGTCGGAGCCGGTATTCCGCCCATTCAACGACCAGTGTGATTAAAAGGAGTGGAACGAACAGCAGCAGTGCGAGCATGGTATACATCTCCACCGGCTTGTTCGTTTGTTGGATGATGTCCGAGGTCGTGTGGTAAATTTCCCGGACGGAAATGATGGAGGCGAGAACCGTCAACTTTATCGTTTGGAGCACTTGATTGAGATAGGGAATACTCAGGTTTTTGAACGCCAAAGGGAGAATTACCCGCAGCCAAACTGCCCCCCTCGAAAAGCCCAAGAGTTGAGCCGCTTCAATATGTTCTGAAGGAACTTCCTCTACCGCCTTGCGGAATATCTCCGCGCAAAAGGCACCCATGTTCAATCCCAAGGCAAGAACAGCCACCACCCAAGGCGATAAATTGATTCCAAAGGCAGGGGAAAAAGAATAGAACCCCCAGACAAGGAGAACCATCACCGGCAGGATTCGGAACGGGTTGATTAGAATCCATGCCCCCCATCGGAGATACCAACGAGAGGAAATCCTGGGAGGAACAAAGACAATGCCAACGAGAGTGCCAACAACAATTACTTCAAGGGACAGGAGTGTCGTAAGCCAAAGACCGTGCAAATATTCCGGCAAGTAACGGAATGCGATGGTCAGGTCCATGGCTCAAAGTCTTTCATTGTTATTTCTCAATAACTTTTTTGTTGGTTCCGATGTCGTATTGGAATGACCGTTTTTCATGATAGAGGTAGGGAATTTTATATTGCTTCTCCCACTCCGCAATAAGACCGGTGTCTTCGTATTGCTTCAAGGCGGTGTTCACGAACTCCAACCATCGCGAATCTCCGGGCTTAACAGCCCAGCAAACCCCGGTAAATTCCACAGGGTTATCCGCCAGGATTTCTTTCAAATTGGCCTCCGGGTTGTCACGCAAAAAGGTGAAGACCGTCACTTGGTTCATGAGGCCGACGTCTGCTTGTGCTGGAACAGCAGCCAACGGAGCGCTTAATGCCGGCTGATCAAGCGAAATGATCTGCGCTTTTTTGAATACCCGCGTTACGTAGTCAGCGATTGCTGACCCCTGCTTAACAGCCACTTTGCCTCCGGGTTGATCCAAGTCTTCCCAAGTCTTGAATCTGTCAACTTTGTCGGGTGTTGTCACACCGGTGTAACCAAGGTAAAAAATGGGCTGCGTAAAGGAAACCCCCGCAGCTCGACTGGGCGAGGAAAAGGTCGGTCCAATGGACAGATCGAATTGCCCAGCCTCAAGTGCAGCGGCGAAATTTTTCAGGTCAACCTGCTGATATTCCACGTTCCACCGCAGGTCTTTGGCCATCTGTTCAACAATATCGATAAATATTCCATTCATTTTTCCGTCTTTGTTCCTCATGATCATCGGCTCCATCAGGAAATATCCAACTCGCAGCACGCCAGTTCTCTGGACTCGGTCAAATGTGCCTTCGTGTTGTTGCTGTTGTTGCGAGTCAGTAGCGTTCTGTTGTGGTCGGTTACAACTCGTCGCCAGCAACGCCATCAGGCATCCAAGCATGATCATCATTTTCTGTTTCATAATTGCCTTCATCTTTTCAAGGTTCGCACATCCGGTCACTGGGAGTTTAGCAGCCTTGATACCACGTTCCACGAACACGCTTTTTCTAGCAATTTCACAGTGTTTCTACAACTTTGCTTCCCATTCTGCCTTCTAAAACGACATCGTTAGTATCCAAAACGATATCAATAGTGGCTATTGTGAGTCAACGCGTTTTTCGCAATGGCAATCCGATGGACTGGAGTTTTTGGGGTGGCGACCCCTTGCGAAGAAGGTCACGGATTGAGCACCCCACCGGCAGATATTCTCCCGTCTGTCGAGTCAACTGGTTTGCAACATTCCCAGGCAGATATTCAGGCTCGTATTTGAATTTTGTACCATCCTTGGAAATCTTGTGAACGGCGGCCACCAAACGATCAATATCTTCCTCTTGGTTACAGAAGCCGATGCTCGGTCGAACGACACCGTAAACTTCGGTCATCATTCCTTTCTCAACAACCTGTTTCAAAATATGATCGCGCTGTTTCCGATTGTATTGGAGCAGCCTAAGAATCAAGCTGTCCGCGCAATGCCGCCCGTGACGCACCCCGATGCCATATTCAAAGCCAAGAATGGCAGCAACCAAGCCATGCGAACGCCCTTGAATGTTAAATGGAAGAATCGGCGTGTGGCTCGGACATTTTTTCGGATCGACATACAGTGTTAAACCCGAGATGCGCTTGAGACCTTTACAAGCCCGCAGCCAGAGCCGTGTTTCACACGATTCAATCTGCTCCAAACCAAAGCGGTCAAGAATCTCTATGGCCTTCGCCAGTGCGACAACGCCGACAGCGTTGGGTGTTCCCGCCTCAAATCGTTCCGGGGAAGCAGCCCAAAAAGTTTTATTCTCCGTCACAATGTCAGCGGTTCCTCCTCCCGGCTCATCCGACGGCACGGTTCTTGGGTCGAAAAGGCGAGAAGGACCAACGAGCACTCCCGTGCCATAAGGGGCTCCCAGCTTGTGGCCTGAAAACGAAATGAAGTCCAAGTGTTCCGGGTCATCCGCGCTCCCCATTACAATCCGGCGATGTGGAGCGAGTTGTGCGCAATCAACGAAGACCGGCACATTCCGAGCGTGCGCCACGCGCGCTATTTCATGGCAAGGAGAGATGTAACCGGTTACGTTCGAAGCTCCCGTCACAGCGACCAATTTAACCCTGCGCCCCAACTTCTTCAGTTGATTCTTAATCGACGTGAGATTGATCGTGTTGTCTGAATTTACAGCGTAGCGTTTTAAGGTCGCCCATTGCCCCCAAGGAAGTTCGTTGGAGGAATGTTCGATGGTGGAAACGAGAACCACATCCCGTTTTG
>PLNY01000162.1 GCA_003141915.1 Anaerolineae bacterium
CCCCGAATTTGTTTTGATGGAATGGCGTGGGCACGGCGATGATGAACGCGTCGGCTTCTTCGGGTTGGGTCGAAACGCTGAAATTGCCCGAGGTCAGCGCGGCTTTGACGGTGTCGCGCAAACCCGGTTCATGAATGTGAATCTCGCCGCGTCGCAAAGTCTCGACGATGTGCGGGTTCACATCCACACCGAGAACTTTGACGCCCTGCGCGGCAAAGGTGGATGCGGTTGGCAGGCCAATATAGCCAAGACCAAGAATACATATTTTTTTGAAGTTCAATGGAGACTCCTGTTATCCCTACCCCAACCTTCTTCCTTTTCTACTTGAAAATGAACGAGGCTCCCTAGATGGCAGGGGGATATAAAAATCGTAACCATTATACACCGCACATAACTTTTCTCTTGGCCATACCCTGCAAACGGATCATCCACAAGATTTGAGTGCAGGCATAGTGTTGTGTGCTTCACTTCTGATTCAGCCTCCCCCAACTGGCGGAGATCAATACTCCCCGAACGATGGATACGGCTGGACATGATTTATAGTAAGATAAGTTCTGATATAAATCACTCAAGGCGGAACGACCGGCTCAACTCCTCAAGTTGAAATTGGCTATGTAGAACGATTGTTGTATAATAGGTTTGACGCTTAGCGTGGATGCCGTATGGATCTCTTGTTAAACCCGAACATTGCTTATATCCTGCTGGTCATGGCAACTTTCCTGGCAATGCTGGCGCTTATCGCGCCCGGCTCATTGATTGCGGAAACCGGCGCCATCCTCTGCGCGGTTCTGGCAGGTTATGGGATCTATCACCTCTCCTTTAATTGGTGGGCGCTGGTATTGCTCTTCTTGAGCATTATACCTTTTGTAATGTCGGCTCGAAGACCGCACCGCGAAGTATGGTTGATTCTTTCAATTCTCGGTTTGATCATTGGCTCCGTGTTTATGTTTCATAATTCAAATGGCCTTCCATTGGTCAATCCTCTGCTCGCATTCCTGACATCTACCTTGCTGGCCCTGTTTGCTTGGATTTCTGCACGCAAGGTGCTTCAGATCTCGCAGAAAAAACCCATACAGGACCTTTCGACTTTGATTGACCAACATGGCTGGGCAAAGACTCCCATTGAAATGGAAGGCTCGGTTCAGGTGGCCGGTGAATTGTGGTCGGCCCGCAGTAAGAATTTGATTCCCCGTGGCAGCATGGTGCATGTGATTGGCCGCGAAGGCTTTGTTCTCATTGTTGAGAATGAAAGTTCATGATAATCCCAATGTAACGGAAGGAGTAGTAAATGCCTACTGACGTAGTTCTTTGTGTTGTTGGCGTAATTGTGATCGTTGTCGTTGTTCTGCTAGTCAACGCTATAAACATCGTGCCTGAGTATCAGCGTCTGGTGGTTTTCCGCCTTGGCCGCGCAATCACCCCGGAGAAAGGTCCCGGTGTTGTCCTGCTGATACCTTTCATTGACATTCCGACTAGATCGGGTGGCTCGCGTGGACGAGTGGATTTGCGCGAGCAAATCCGCGAGGTGCCACATCAGGTGTCTATCACCAAAGATAACGCACCGATCTCGATAGATTTCTTGTGGTACTTCAAGGTTATCGACCCAGTAGCAAGTGTAGTCGCAGTACAGAACTGGGAGTTATCGGCGGGCGGTATGGCAACCACCACTCTGCGTTCTGTGATCGGTGGGATCGCGCTCGATGAGGTTCTTTCACAGCGTGATAACATCAATACTATGCTACGCAGCAAGCTAGATGAGGTAACCGAACGCTGGGGTGTTAAAGTAACCAACGTGGAAATCCGCGAGATCATCCCACCCAAGGAAGTGCAAGAGGCGATGAATCGCCAGATGACCGCCGAGCGTATCCGCCGCGCAGTCGTAACTGAGTCAACGGGTACGCGCGAAGCCGCCATCAACGTGGCAGAAGGCGAAAAGCAGTCTGCTATTTTGAAGGCAGAAGGCGCGAAGCAGGCCAATATTCTGCAAGCCGAAGGTTCCAAACAGGCGCAGTTATTGCAAGCTGAAGGTTACTCTGCTGCCCTTGAGAAAATCTTTACTGCTGCCAAAACCATTGATCAGAAGACCATGACGCTTCAATATTTCGATACATTGAAATCCCTTGGTCAAGGCGCGTCCACCAAGTACATCTTCCCGATGGAATTCACCAGCATGATCGAGAACTTTATCAAGAATAAAGACAGTTAGAATAGTTTGCCAGGTGATACAATCAAGGCCTCGCGTAAAACGCGGGGCCTTTTATTTTATGGAAATCACAACCGCTTCACTCCTCGATATCAACGCATTGAATAAACTTGAACGCGCATGCTTTGAAAAAGATGCCTGGCCGTTCCTTGACCTTGTAGCGGTATTGACATTCCCCGATGTGATTCGCTT
Source organism: Anaerolineae bacterium (assembly GCA_003141915.1). GTDB lineage: Bacteria > Chloroflexota > Anaerolineae > Anaerolineales > Villigracilaceae > Fen-1038. The sequence goes on from PLNY01000162.1 coordinate 2,396, forward strand.
AAAGGCGATTGATGAAAATGGAAAAATGATCGGCTTCGTAGCCGGGGATCCGCGTCCGTCGGAGGGATTTTCGTGGATCGCAGTTATTGGCGTTGCGCCGGAGTTTCGCCGCCGCGGCATTGGGCGCGATTTGTTACGCACTTGCGAGAGTCAACTCAAAACGCCGCGCGTGCGTTTATCCGTGCGGGCTTCCAATGATGGCGCGATCAGGCTTTACGAACAGGAGGGCTATCGTCGTGTGGATGTCTGGCAGTCATACTATAACGACGGCGAAGCGGCCATTGTCATGGAAAAAACGCGCGAGATATAATCGTGCTTATGATTCCTGATCCTCTTGCTCCCCCTGAATTAATTGAATCATCGGTCCAACTCGATCAACTCGTTAAGGAATTAAGTTGCCAGCCGCGCATTGCCGTGGATACCGAGTCCAATAGCCTGCACGCATATCGTGAGCGCGTGTGCCTCGTTCAATTTTCAACCGCCGAAACGGATTATCTGGTTGATCCGCTCGCGCTCGACAACTTGGATATTCTTGGACCAATCTTTGCCGATCCTAAAATCGAAAAGGTATTTCATGCCGCAGAATACGATTTGATCTGTCTGCGGCGGGATTATGGTTTCAAGTTTGCGAATCTTTTCGATACGATGCAGGCGGGACGAATCCTTGGCCGCAAGCAGGCCGGGCTCGACCGATTGATCGAAGAAAAATTTAACATCAAAGTGAATAAGCGATTCCAGAAAGCAGATTGGGGAGCGCGTCCGCTCTCATCCGAACTGATATTGTATGCCCGCCTCGATACGCATTTTCTTCTCTCGTTGCGTGACCTGCTAAAAGCCGAGCTTGAAGAAAAAGGACTCTGGTCTCTTGCCCAGGAAGATTTTTGGATGGCCTGTCATGCTAACGGCTCGAAACCCAAAGCTGAATCGCCTTCCTGGATTCACTACAGCAACCGCCGCGATCTAACTTTGCGCGACCTGACGGTGCTGAACGAATTGCTTGCTGTCCGCGAGCAACTTGCCGCGCACCTTGATCGGCCTCCGTTTAAAGTGCTGGAGGACGATCGTTTGATCGAAATCGCAAAAACGAGACCGGCCACCATCCATGAGTTGGAAGTTGAATTGACCTCGAGGCAGATTCAAAACTGGGGATCGCTGATCCTCGAAGCGGTTCAGCGCGGCGCGCAGAATCCAGTCGTGAAACGGTTGCCGCCCGAGCGTCCGAAGGATGCGTATATCA
>PLNY01000369.1 GCA_003141915.1 Anaerolineae bacterium
ACTGCCGCCCACTTGAACATCCGTATTCATGGCGACCGCGTCATAACCTTGCATCAAGGCATAAAATGTTTCATGCAAATACACCGGATCGCCTTTTTCCCAACGCAGCTTGAAATTTTCGCGCGAGATAAATTGTTGGATGGTAAATGCTGAACCGAGTTTAATCATATCGGCCAGTTTCAAATCCAACAGCCATTCATGATTGAAGCGTATCTTTGTTTTCTCGCGGTCAAGAATCGTGAAAGCCTGCTCCGCATACGTTCGTGCATTATGCTCGGTCTCTTCCTTTGACAATACCGCGCGCAACTTATCCTTATCCGATGGATCGCCGACCATGCTTGTGCCTGTTCCAATCAAAAACGTTACCTCATGACCTAAATCCTGAAACTGGCGCAGTTTGCGCATCGTGATGGTATGCCCCAAATGCAAATCGGATGTGCGCGGGTCATAGCCGCAATAGACGCGCAAAGGCCGTCCCTCTTTTTGCGCTTCCACCAAGCGCGCTCGCAATTCAGCGGTCATGGCTTTTTTCAAATCTTCATCGCCGTAATCCGTGCCCTGCATCAAAAGTTCAACCTGCTCATCAATGTTCATCGAAGCCTCCTCAAGATAAAACAAAAACGCGCCCGCGAGGGCGCGCAATGATTCCCTCACAATGTTCTATGCGCGGGAATAATAATATCTGAAAACCAAAATTGAATTCATCGCTGCCATTATACCAACTTATTGACCCAGATTGACGGCAAACTTCCACGGACCTTTGACGGTATAAAACTCGTCGCTGAAAACGATTTTCTCCGCGTCACCTTCCGACATGGAAGCGGGCTTGCTTACGATTTCCATGTTCATCACCCCATTGGCATTTGCCTTGCAATCCAACGTGATGGCAATCCCACGTTTGCTGAGCGCCTGCTGAATCTTCGGCATATACAACGAACAATATTCATCCGGCGTTGGATAGGCGCCGATGGATTCGATCACAAGCGACGCCGAAGATAAATCGGCATCGGGTGGAACGTAAAAGCTGATCTGGTCACAGCGCTTCCCCGGCTGTCCGTTCGCCGCGTCCTGCGTACTCAACAACGATGCGCTGAAGTCCGTGATGGATTGGTCGCTGTAATCAAAGTGCGCGTTCCAAATCGTCCAATTGGACGCGTCTGGCAAAGTAAAACAAACATCGGCATAGACCGTTTTCCCGTCGCGCCAGGCGCGTGAAAGATTGAAATTAAATCCGCCCACGTTTTGATTGGAAGCAGGCTGGGAGGCTTGCACAGTTGGATAGGAAATGGCATTTATGGTTGGAAGAAATACTTGCGGCGATTGATTCGTTCCACAAGCGGACATAATCGTCGCAAGAAAAACCAAAATTGGAATTAACTTTTTCATTCGTAATCACCTAATCAAACAAATCCGCAAATGCATCTTCAATGGATGAAAGCCAAAATCGATAACTCAATTCAAAGAAATGATCCGCCAATAATACTTCATACAATCATGTCCATTGCGTGGCTATTTCTTGTTAGTTTACTGATTTATGCAAGAAGCAGTATAATCAATTTCAACTAAAGGATTTTATGCAAGAGCCTGTTTTAGTGCTCAACGCAAACTTTGAGCCGATCAATGTTTGTACAACGCGACGAGCCATCGGATTGATGCTGGGGGGCAAAGCGGCGATGGTGGCGAACGGCCGCGGGTACATTCGGACAGTCAAAGAATTGATCCCACGGCCATCGGTGATTCGATTGGACACGCAGATTCATCGTCCGCGCCCGCGCATCAAACTGACGCGCCGCGAAGTCTTTCGCCGTGACAATTATACCTGCCAGTATTGCGGCCGGCGCGATGGAGGCCTGACGGTAGATCATGTGATCCCCAGACATTTGGGCGGCCCGCACACATGGACCAATGTGGTGGCGGCCTGCCCTTCCTGCAATCATCACAAAGGCGGGCGTCGGCTCGAAGAGGCGCATATGAATCTTTTCCACGCTCCAAAAGAGCCGCCTGCCAATGCCGCTTATATCTTCGGACGGCATTTGGCTGAGAACGAAGAATGGGCGCAGTATATCAAAGGCTGGTAGTCCAAATCACCATCAAATAAGACGGCGCGGACTTTCGCGCTGTTTTATTTGATACGCAAAACCCAATCCTTAATCAAAATCCAATACCATAAAATCTTCCGCCAACGCAACTTCGCCCTGATAACGTTGATGGGCTTCAGCGATCAAGTCTCCATTCGCGTATTTGCCTGTCGGATAATGGATCAAATATAATTTCCCGACCTCGGCTTGATTGGCAACCTCTCCGGCCTGCGCGGCAGATGAATGTCCGCGCGAGGCGCCGGCCGATTCGTGAATCAAAATGTCGGCGCCTTCGGCCAGGCGAATCACTTGCGCGCATGGCTCGGTATCGCAGGAATATGCCATGGTTTTGTTGGTGTGATTAAATTCGAAGCGCAGTCCAATCGTCGGCAAAAGATGACGAACGGGTGAAGCAAAGATTCGAAAATCAGGAGAATCAATGACCAGGGTCATCTCCTGCATAGGCAGGCGATAAAACGCAACAGGGAAGAAATCGGGCCAATCGGCCCAGCCAAAAAATCCCATTAAACTTTCAACGCGGTCGAGTGTATAGTGCAGGCCATAGATGTTGATCGGTTTGCGGCGGCCCATCAGCCACATGTCCATGAGCAGAAGCGGCAGGCCGGAAACATGATCGGGATGGAAATGCGTCACAATCAAATCCGTTAAATCGTTAAAGTCAAGGCCCGCTTTTTCCAATCGCAGAATCGGGTTGCTGACGCAGTCCACCATCACCATGCGCTCCTCACCAATGACAACCATATGCGTATTCTCATGGTCGGTGGTTGGGATGGCATTGGACGAACCGAGGATGATCACTTTGGGCATAAGGCACCTATTGTTTAAGCGCCGCGGCCAGAATCACCGGTGTGACATACGCCTCGACCACCGCCGCGACCGCCAGTAAGGGAATCACCAAACCGATAAAAACTTTGGCCCAATCCGCCAATAACTCAAGCGCCATCTGTCCCATGGATTTTCCCAACTGCGGCGTAACCAGCACCGCGCCGATCCGCAAAACAATCGCGGTGGAAATCATCAGAGCCGGGATTTCGAAGATGCCGTGCGGAAGCAAACCTGCCACAAAGATCAACGTGGGAGAATATCCCATCAGCTTGACGATGCCCAGCACGCCGCCCACCAAGCCGATATTCAACAGAAAAGCCAGCACACCCAGCACGCTGAAAGAAATGATGCCGCCCAAAAAGACAAAGAGAGTGGCACGTACATTGTTCGCAAAAATAAATAGCGCCGATAAATGCTGTCCTGCTTGCGCGATGCCGGCAGATTGACCGACGTTTTTCGCGATCTCGGATATATCTTTGGCGGTTGCATGCGGCAATAACCTCGGAACGTTAACAGTTGCCCATTGGTAGCTCGCCAGATAGCCGACCACCGCAAAGACAGCGATGAACACCAAAGGCACAGCCAATTGCCGCATCGCTCTGCCAATCTCCAAGCGGTACCAGCTTCCCAATGTCTTTGCTTCGCCCTTGAATTTACCCCAGAAAGTTTTCCACATCCAGCGCAGATTCAGGGTATCGAATTCGCGCCCGAGCAAATATTCGCGCTGAAAATGCGCGATGCCCACGCGGATCAGCAGGGACGCCATGATGATCACCGCGACAACGGCCAGCCACAAAACCTGATCGTTGCCCCAGAATAACAACGCGCTCTCGCCCTGCATCAAAATCGCAACCGGCACCACGATGAACGAAGCCAGCAAATTGGCGGCCCGCACGGTTGTCGACTGCACCGAAATCACAATGGCCGCGCTGACCATCAGAATCGCGTGGGCGGTTGTCAGCATAAACAACTGCACAAAGACATATGCGTCGGGCATATGAAGATGCTGGCGGGAAACAATGATCACATAAAAGATAATGGATGTATAGCCCGCAACCAGCGGCGTAAAGATTCCCACCAGGAGTTTGCCGAAATATAAATGACGGTTTTCCAATGGCGAACTCAGCAGGGGTTCGATGGTGCCGCGTTCCTTTTCGCCTACAAATGATTCCAGCGCCACCACCAGCGAAATCGTGATCGGAAAGAAGCCGATGATCAGGATCGAAAACGGAACCAACCGATCCACGATCAGGTTTGCGCCGTATTGATTGATAAAAGCCACTGCATTCCTCGCCACCTCATTCATCAACAAAGGAAATGCCAGCGTTAAAATAATCAGTGGCGTCATAATGCGCCAATCGCGGAATTGATCGCGCAATTCGCGGCGCGCCACCAGCCAAACCATTTGTAGATCGTCACGCATGGATCATCTCCGCGTGCGAAGCCTGCGCATCAGCCATCACTTTGAGATAGACCTCTTCCAGACTGCGCGGCACTTCCTGAAACGCCATCAGCGGTGCGTGCTTGGACATGAGTTCATTCATGAGGAGTGGATTCGCTTCGGGAGGCCGCTCCACTCGAAATCGCAGTGAAGATGCGCTCTGTTCGACCAGCATCACACCGGCCGGCAGATTCAATTTTTCTCCATTCCAATTTGAAGAAAACCGCGCTTCATATTCGGAGATGCCCAGCACTTTTTGTTTCAACTCTTCCAATGTGCCGATCATCAAAATCCGTCCCTTATAAATAATGGCGATCATATCGGCCAGCGTTTCCGCTTCGAAGAGATTGTGGGTGCAAATCACGATGGTTCGCTGCGACGATTTCAAGCGCGCGATTTCGTCTCGCACCAGCCGCGCCGATTCAGGATCCATGGCCGAAGTCGGTTCATCAAGCAAAAGGACCGGAGGTTCGTGCATCAAGGCGCGTGCCAGCGCCAGTTTCTGCCTCATGCCTTTGGAATACTGACCAATGCGCTGCGACGATGCGCCTGCCAATCCAAAATAATCAAGCAGATAATCGCGCCGCGATTTACGCGTCTTTGAATTCAGACGATAAACCTGTCCAAAGAATTCGAGATATTCATCGCCGGTCATGCGCATGTATAAACCGTGTTGTTCGGTCAGCACACCGACCGAGGCGCGCACTTCGGCGCCATGCGTGACGACATCATAACCGGCGACGCGCGCCCAGCCGCGCGTCGGCATCAGCAGAGAATTCAACATGCGAACCGTGGTGGTTTTGCCAGCCATTTTGTCCAAGCAAAGCCAGGATTTGTCCCGGATTAACGGAAAGCGTCACACCATCCACCGCCCAAAAATCATTGAACTGCTTGCTCAAATCATTAGTCTCAATCATGGTTCGTCCAGCATAAAAGAAATGGCGGACGGTGTCAATGAGACAACAGTCCTCCAAACAATTTTGTCAGCAAATATCCGGCGTTCCTATTTTTTTGCCTTTGACGATGAGTCAACAGAGGATTTTTTACGAGGCGTGGAAGGAGAGCGCGA
>PLNY01000418.1 GCA_003141915.1 Anaerolineae bacterium
AATTTCTCATCCAATGGTTGAAAAACACAAACCATGTCATTGGCACAACAGAAGTTCTGGTTTACCCGACGAACTTGTTGAGTGAATTAAAACCGCTGGCAGGCGAAGAGCCTTTGGGCGTTTTGGATCCGCAGAACCAACTTAAACCGTTGCTGAAAAATTCAGGAGTGGATTTTGTGGATTTGGGAAATTCCGAACTGGAGAATTTTCCAGGCAAACTGGCCATCGTTGGGTCATTTGCATCAGTGGTACAGGTTCCCACTGGTTTGACGAAGCGCGTCGAAATGCTTGCCAAAAAAGGAGTGGCGGTCGTTTGGATTCAGCCGCCTGAGAATGGCAAAAAACTTCAGCCGTCGTTTTACTTGGTGCCGGAAGGCAAAGGTGCTGTTGTCATTGCGCAAGCTGATTTGACTTCCGATTTGCTGGAAAACCCGGAGTCGCAATTGAACTTAATCTATTTTTGCAAGCTGGCACTGCATCCGCAGCGATTGACTTTGCCTGATTTATCCTTACAACCGTAAACTGGAAATCCACTAAAATTATGAAAACTTCATTTCAATTTGTTCTCGCATTAATTTTTGCATTGCTGGCAGGTAGAACCATGGCGGGCGAAGCAGTTTTGCCTGTCGCCATTTTTGATTTTGAATCAAACGACGAAGCAGTGCATGGCCTCGGCCCAAAAGTCTCTGCTTTAATCAACGCCAATCTGTCCGCCGAACCGAACATCATCACCATTGAACGTGCGGAATTGGAGAAAGTTTTAGGTGAGCAGGAACTTGGTTTGTCCGGCATAGTGAACTCTGACACGGCGGCAAAGGTCGGCAATTTGACCGGTGCAAAAGTGCTCGTTACTGGTCGTGTTTTCAAAACAGACAATGAGTTGATTGTTGTAGCCAAAATCATCGGCACGGAAACCAGTCGCGTTTATGGCGAGTTGGCAAAGGGAAACACGGGCGCTTCCATCTCTGATTTATCTGCAAATCTGGCAAAGAAAATCGCGGCAGATGTGACGCAAAAGGGCGACACATTAATCGCCAAAGTCGAGACGCGCGAAGACCGTATTGCGAAAATCAAGAAAGAGCTGGGTGACAAAAAACGCCCAGCCGTTTTGGTGAAAATCGCCGAGCAACATTTTGGGCAACACGTTATTGATCCGGCGGCGCAAACGGAGTTGTCGCTGATACTACAGCAATGCGGTTTCACGGTTGTGGATGATATTTCCACAAACAAACCGGACATTGAAATCACCGGTGAAGCCCTCAGTGAGTTTGGAATGCGCAAAGGCAANNGTAAGTTTGGAATGCGCAAAGGCAATTTACAGAGTTGCCGCGCACGGATTGAGATCAAAGCACGTGACATAGCGAGTGGAAAAATTCTTGATATAGATCGCCAGACAAGCGTTGCTGTGGATTTAGCCGAGCATATTGCGGCGAAAACTGCGTTGCAAAATGGGGCGGGCGAATTGGCCGAGCGCGTAATTCCCAAATTAGTATCACAATGACGCGACTTCGTTTTTGAATTCCAATTTTTTGCGGAGCATAATGGAGTTACATGGTTTCTGTTCATTCATTTCCTTTTGGCCGTTTATTTCCATTTATTTTTTTGGAGAAAATGAATAGGCTGAAGCCTATGAAAACATCGTTTTGGGCAACAGTCGGATTGGTGATTCTGGTTATGTTGGGACTTACCTCTTGCGTGACTTCTACGGCTAAACGCGACCAAGCTGCCCGCAAGGCTGTTCAAATGAACCAACTTTTGGGCAGAGGCGTGAACTTTGGCAATGCCCTTGATGCGCCGAGCGAAGGCGATTGGGGCGTTGTTCTCAAGGACGAGTACTTCGATCTGGCCAAACAGGCCGGGTTCGATTCCGTTCGCCTGCCGGTACGTTGGTCGGCCCATTCCATGAGCAATAAGCCCTATACGATCGACCCGATCTTTATGCAACGGGTTGACTGGGCAATCAGCAACGCACTTTCGCGTAACCTGCCGGTGATATTGGACATTCATCACTTTAACGAAGCCTATGACGACCCTATCGGCCAGACAGAAAAGTTTGTCGCACTTTGGAGGCAGATTGCAGAGCATTACAAAGGGTATCCCGACACCCTGCTGTTCGAACTTTTCAATGAGCCAAAAAAGAAACTGACGGATGAGAAATGGAATATGTATATCAAGGAAGCGCTTCCAATCGTTCGCCGGTCGAATCCGGATAGGACCATCCTCATTGGCTCCGGTGACAACAACATCATCTCGCACCTCAAAACGCTAAAATTACCCGATGATGACCGCAATATCATCGTCACCATTCACTACTATTCCCCGCTGAAATTTACGCACCAGGGTGCCGACTGGCTTACCAAGCCGGAGTCGGATCCCAAGACTTGGCTGGGCACAAAATGGACCGGCACGGATGCGGAGAAAAAAGCGGTCACAAAAGAGTTTGATACCGCAGCCGCTTGGGCCAAGGCGAATAATCGCCCGATGAATCTCGGCGAGTTCGGCTCCTACAACAAGGCGGACATGGATTCCCGTGCGTGCTGGACGAAGTTCGTTGCCGACACGGCCGTCGAACGCGGGATGAGCTTCCAATACTGGGAATTCTGTGCGAACGAATTCGGCCTGTATGACCGGCAGACCAACGCTTTCCGCAAGCCGTTATTGGATGCTGTGATTCCGCCGAAGCAGTAGCTCACCGATCAATAATGAGGCCGTTAGAACCGCGCTATGCTCGGCGCGTTGCACATCGAATCACCATGGTTTCCGTTCGTTCATTGCCTTTTGAATGGCTCGTTTGAGCGCGAGAGAATCAACACTGCCGACCTCGCTGTAAATAATTTTGCCTTC
>PLNY01000063.1 GCA_003141915.1 Anaerolineae bacterium
ATCGGTCGCGAGTGCTTGCAAACGGTCGAGGCGGCGAGCGGCAAGCGCCACCTTGCAGCCTTCTTTTGCAAACAAGCGCGCTGCATCTTCGCCAAATCCAGATGAGGCGCCGGTGATAATTACAACTTTATCTTTGAGATCAATTGCCATTGGTAGATTCTTTCATCTTCACGCGATTCTTAAACACGAAGGACAACAAGCGAACAAAGGAAAAAGTTTATCCGCGCTTCTTCCTTAGTGATCTTTGAACCCTTGGTGTTTAAATTCATTCGCTTTCTTCATTATTCTCTTCATTCGTTCGTTTGCGCGGACGCGGCGGTTCAATAATGGCATCCGGTGCGATGGCAAGCTCGATGACTTGATCCATGTGCGTAACAGGAATGATTTTCATTTCAGAGCGCGCCGTTTTTGGAACCTCATATAAATCCTTGAGATTCTTTTCGGGAAGCAGAACCACTTTCAGTCCCGCGCGATACGCCGCCAAAACTTTTTCGCGCACGCCGCCGATTGGCAGGACGCGCCCGCGCAACGTGATCTCGCCGGTCATGCCAACCTGATGATAAACGGGACGACCCGTCAATGCGGAAATCATCGCGGTTGCGATGGTGATTCCAGCCGATGGGCCATCTTTAGGAATCGCACCTTCAGGCATGTGCAGATGAATGTCCATGCGTTCGAAGACTTCCATCTCGATGCCGAGCGCCGCGGCGCGCGACTTGATATATGTCAGCGCCGCTTGTCCCGATTCTTGCATCACATCACCAAGCTGGCCGGTCATCTGCAATGCGCCTTTGCCTTCGAGTACTGCAACTTCGACCGGCATGATCTCGCCGCCATTCTCCGTCCACGCCAGCGACTGCACCGCGCCAACTTCGTCCTGCTTCTCCGCTTCGGGCGGGATATATTGCGGCGGGTCGAGAAACTTTTCGATTAAGTCCGCGGTGATCTTCGTTGGATATTTTTTCTCTTCGGCTTTGAGCCGCGCTACTTTGCGGCTGATGCGTCCGATCTCGCGTTCCAGGTTGCGGACACCCGCCTCAAAGGTATATTCGCGAATAATGCGCTGCAACGCGGCAGTCTCGAATGTTAAATCAATATCGGAAATCCCGTTCTCTTCGATCTGACGCGGGATGAGATAACGATTCGCGATCTCAAGTTTTTCTTCCTCGATATAACCGGGGAATTCGATCACTTCCATGCGGTCGAGCAACGCAGCGGGAATCGAACCGAGATAATTTGCCGTAGTCACAAACATGACTTTGGAAAGATCGAAGGGCATTTCCAGATAATGATCACTGAACGAATTATTTTGTTCGGGGTCGAGCACTTCGAGCATCGCTGAGGCCGGGTCGCCGCGAAAATCAGAATACAGTTTATCAATCTCATCCAGCATGAAAAGCGGGTTGGCGGTTCCGGCGCGCTTGATCGTTTGCAGGATGCGTCCCGGCAGCGCGCCAATATAGGTGCGGCGATGTCCGCGGATTTCGGCTTCATCGCGNNATGCGCGCGAACTTGCGTCCGAGCGCTTCGGCAATGGAACGACCTAAGGATGTTTTGCCGGTTCCGGGCGGGCCCACAAAACATAAAATGGGCTGACGGTCTTTCTTGGGTTTGAGCGAGCGCACCGCGATGTATTCCAAGATTCTCTCTTTGGCTTTCTTGAGTCCATAATGATCGCGGTCGAGAATCTTCGCCGCATGTTTGACATCGAGATTATCCGGCGTTGATTTTGTCCATGGCAAATCCAGGATCCAATCAATATAGGTGCGGATGATGCCAACTTCCGGCGCCATCGGCGGCATTTGATTCAGCCGCTCCAATTCTTTCATCGCAACGGCTTTCGGTTCCTCGGGCAAATTCGCGGCTTCGATCTTCGCTTTCAAATCTTTTACATCACGCGTGAAGATATCGCCTTCGCCCAATTCGTCCTGTATCTGCTTCATCTGTTCGCGCAGGTAAAACTCACGCTGACTTTTATCCACTTCGTTCTGAACGCGCGAATGGATTTCGTCTTCGAGTTCCAGCACATCCACTTCCTGCGCGAGAATTTTGTTGACGGCTTGTAATCGTCCGCGCGGATCGAGTAAAGTCAACAGACTCAACTTGGCTTCAAAATTCAATGAAAGCGACGTGGCGATCATATCTGCCAGCCAGCCCGGCTCGGCGATATTCATCGCGAAGAGATGCGCTTCTTCGGGGATGGCGCGATCCAATTCAACGCAGCGATCGAACAGATCAAGCACGGAACGCATCAAAGCCTGTGTTTGACGGTCAGCCGTGGTCGGTTCGAAGATGATGCGGGCGCGTACTTTCATGAACGGCCGCGTGCGCGTGAATTCCACAATCTCGACACGTCTTCGTCCCTGCACCAGCGCCGACGATGAACCATCGGGCATCGAAAGCAAACGTCCCACCGCCATCTCGATACCGATGGGCATAAAGTCGGAAGGCTTCGGTTCATCCACTTCGGGATCTTTTTGCACCAACCCAATCACGGTTTGATTTTTTGCCTGCGCGTCTTGAACCGCAACCAGCGATGATTCGCGCCCGATAAAGATCGGCGCGACCATGCGCGGAAATACCACCAGATCGCGCAGCGGCATGACCGACGCTTCGATCAAGCCATCTTCACTCGCCTCGTAGTTGGGAACCCGGTATAGTTCCTCCGTGCGCTGCGATAACGCCAAATTAAAATTATCTTCTTCATGCCAATCGTTGTTCATATGTCCTCATGTCGTTGCGAGCGAAGCGACCGCGAAGCGTGCCTTTGGCAAGCAATCTCCT
>PLNY01000382.1:0-4225 GCA_003141915.1 Anaerolineae bacterium
TGCGGCGAACATGGCGGCGACCCCGACTCGATTGAGTGGTGCCACATCATTGGCAACAACTATGTTTCGTGCTCGCCGTTCCGTGTGCCGATTGCGCGTCTCGCCGCGGCTCACGTGGCGTTGAAATATGCGCCGAAGAAGAATGTCAAGAAAGTAGCAGCACCGAAGAAAAAAGCTGTTGCCAAAAAGGCGGTAAAGAAAGCAAAAGCCAAGACTGCAAAACGAAAGTAACGAACTAAGAAGACTTCCGAAGTGAAACTTCGGAAGTCTTCTTGTGTTGGCATTTATAAACAAAAAATTCAATGAATGGTAAGATTATCGGTGATTGATTCTAAAGAGGAGAATCCCAATGTCAATCTCGGTACAGCCTAAACCAATAACTTGGATAGCATCCAACAAATGGAAAGTTTGGCGAATAATTAATAGCGCAATAATTCTCTTTGCTTTCTTCGGTCCGTGGTTAGCAATGGAGACGGATCACGATACTGGATTTCGAGCAATTATGATCTTTGAAAATTACGGTATGTTCGCATTTGAATTGGAGGATACTTTATCCGAGCGCATTAGAATTGCAATGACTGCATTTCCATTTTTCTTGGGTTTACTCACTATACTCATATATTGTGCATTGAATATATTCGCTGCAATACTTAGAGTCAAATTGACAGATAGGTTAGTTTGGAAAATATTGATGTTGTGTTTGCTTGCTTTAGGAGGAATCAGCTTATTGAAAATTCTAAATATGTTTGGAATACAAGACTTGACCTTATTGCAATGGGGATATTGGATAGTGGTAGTTGGTTTAATTTCATCTGTAGTGCTTGAAATAAGTTACTTTATCTCAAAAAGAAAAGTTAGAGTGTCCCATCAAAATATATCCTGATCTGCATATTCAATCATCATATCTTCTGGCGATACTTGGATGCCTTTGAAATTCTCAAAGGTCAGATCGCGAAAGGTCAAGCCGCGAGATTTGCAAAGTCGTTCAAACAATGCATGATAACTGGCTGGGATTGCCTTGTCCCAATCGAGTTGTAATTCGTTAGCGATAGGTCGCAGCGTTTCCAACTCGCCTTCGATCTCGATGAAGTTTCCATAAGGTAATTCGTCGAGCATGATGTGAGTTCCTTTGTATTCATATGTTGTTCGATATTTCTCGTAAATGAAAACAACCTCGTATCCCAGTGCTTCGATGAATTGCTTGGCTGAATCAAAATCATTTGCGATGAATTCGATTTCACGGCGGCTCAATGCCCCTTTGATATTTTGGCTGTTATCTTTATATGTCAAGCGGACGAGATCATCTTTTCGCAGTCGTAGAACACGACCTGCGCGCATCAAGTCTCCACTTGCAGTATCAAAGCGCAAATTGATTTCGAGGGTGCGCGGCGAAAACAAATGCGCCTTCAACTCACGGAGAATCACTTCAATCTGCGACAAGTTGAAGGTGCAAAACTTAACTTCAGTTTCCGTTTGGTCTTCCGCCATGCTAAAACTTTTTCGCGCAGTGATTAGTTCTGCGCTTTATTCATTTCCATGATGACGGTTCAAACGCGCATACATGGACTTGTTATTTTTATAGAGATTCAGAAACTCGGCAAAGAGTTCATCATAAATGGCGCGGTTGGCAGGATTGGGCTCAAAAACATGATTGACGGCAACGTTCTTATGAATATCATCGAACGTCATCAAGCCCAAACCGACTAACGCTACATAAGCGGCGCCGCGGCTGTTGGCGCGGATCGGATCCTTCATCTGCCGGATGGGACGATCCAACACGTCTGCCATGATCTGACACCAGACGTCAGCTTGAGCGCCGCCGCCGATCATGTTTATCGCTTCAAAGCGGTGATGAGTGAATCCCTCCACGCTTTGGAATAGCCAACGCGCATTGTAAGCGACTCCTTCCATCACGGCGCGGACCAGGTGTTCACGCTTCGTGTCCAGCGAAATGTTAAAGAATCCGCCGCGCACGGTCGAGTTTTCAATCGGAGTCCGCTCGCCGTAAAGCCAAGGAGCGAAGATGACGCGGCCGCTTCCGGCTGGGACACGTTCCGCAATCTGATCAAAAACAATCAAAGTGTTTTCCGATGCTTTACCCGTTGCCAATTCATCTTCCGGAAAGATCAAGTTGTCGCGCAAATGAATCAACGTGGAACCGGCAGATTCCTGTTCGTTTAAAATGGAGTAACGTCCCGGAATGGCAGATGGAAATGCGCCCATATTGTGATCGATGTCGGTTCCTTTTTTCGGGACGAAGCAGGAAAGCCATGAGGAAGTGCCGAGATATAAATGTGCTTCATAGTCTTTGACCGCGCCGGAGCCAATCGCGGCGGACTGTGTATCGCCGGTTCCCATAACCACTTTTACATCCTCCCGAAGCCCGAGTTCAATCGCAACTTCCGGTTTGATGGTTCCCAGTATGTCGGTGGATTGTTTCATATCGGGAAGCTTGTTGACATCAACTCCAACCATCTTTAAAAGTTTTTTATCATAGTGGATGTTATTGGGATTGCGGTTATCCGTCACCCAGAGCAAAAGCGAAACATCAAAGGACGATGCGAATTTGCCGGTCAATTCCAGATTCAGATAATCCTTGGGCTCGAGGAATTTATACGTGTCCCGATAAATATCCGGCAATTCGTTTTTGATGTACAGGATATGAGCGATTGAATCCTTGCCTGAATGCCCAGGGATGCCGCCAGTGAGGCTCAACCATGTAAGTAACTTGGTAACTCCATAGCCCTGAATTTTGATCAATCCATCGGTGATGTCTTTGGCGTATTTTGCCCCGCGTGTGTCCATCCATGAAATTGCATTGATCAACGGACGGCCGTTCTTATCCACTGCCACTGTGGTTGACCATTGACTGGTGGCAGAGATTGCAATGATGTCTTCCGTTGGAACAAGTCGGCGAGCGATCAAACGTTTTGCGGCGGTCTTGACTGCGTTCCACCAATCGCCTGGCTTTTGTTCCGCTCCGCCATTGGGCTGAAAATACATTGGGGTTGCCTCGAACTCATGCATCAACACTTCCCCCAGCATATTGACCAGCGAAACCTTGGGGCCGGATGTTCCCAGGTCAATGCACAAAACGTATTTATTTTCCATCGGTGTTTATTCCCTTTGAATAAAAAATTGGAAGGTCTTGTAAGACCTTCCAATAATTCTATCACCAAGTTGTCGATGCAAAAAGTTATATTACACTCAACAGCAACTGTCTTTGCTCCACGGTCTCTCCGGCGTTCACCTTGATGCGTTCCACTTTACCGGCGTGCGGCGATTTCAGTTCGTTTTGCATTTTCATCGATTCGAGGATGACCAGCACCTGGCCTTTTTCAACTTGCTGTCCTTCGCTGACCGAAACCGCAACAACCAGACCCGGCATTGGGGCTTTCAATTGGAATTCGCCTGTCTCCTGTACCTTTTTGCCTCCCGCTGAACTACTCCTGAGACGCTTCTCGCGTTCATTCTCCACCTTGACCGCATACTGCCGTCCCAGCAGAAGCACCTGCCATTCATCGCCTGCGGCATAAACGTACGCTTCATGGGATTGTCCGTTTATCAAAAGCGAATAGACCGGCTGGCCGCTCACCGATTCAAAATCTACTTCGAAGACCTTGTCGTCAATGACAACATGATGATCGTCAACGATGTCAACAGCAAACTCTTTTTCATCAATGGTTGTTATATATTTCATGTGACCTCCGGCCTATCTATGCAAACGTTCCCAGCGTCCGAACCATTTCCAATTGCTGGTATCGCGTTCGTTCCGCATGACGAACTGCGCGGCGCGTTCCGTTTCGTGATGAGCTACCAGCGTGGCGAAGGCCGCCGCGATTTCAGGATGATGCGTTTCGCGTTCGTCTTCCGGTTCGGGCATTTCGAAGCGTTCTTCGACAAAACGCGTATCATATTGTCCGCCCATGAATCGGTGACTATCCATCATGGTTTGGTGGAATGGAATGTTCGTCCGCACGCCGACAATGCGATATTCTTCCAACGCGCGGCGCATCCGCAAAATGGCCTGGCCGCGCGTTTCGCCCCACACCACCAGCTTGGCAATCATTGGATCGTAATATGGCGTGATCTCAAAGCCGGGATACACACCGGTATCCACGCGTACACCGGGGCCGGTGGGCAACAAGCTGTGGGTGATGCGGCCGGTCGACGGGAGAAATCCGTTATACGGATCTTCAGCATTGATGCGGCATTCGATGGCATG
>PLNY01000382.1:4266-4422 GCA_003141915.1 Anaerolineae bacterium
TATCGTTCCGGCATTGACGTAATCCACAGCCTGCGCTGCCTGGACCGCCACTGTTCCCATTTTTTGCCGGAGTTCCTTATCCATGGCTGGCGAAGGGGCTTCTTCAATTAATTTTTGATGGCGGCGCTGAATAGAGCAATCCCGTTCGCCCAGGTA
>PLNY01000098.1 GCA_003141915.1 Anaerolineae bacterium
CAAAGCCACCTTTCATTCATCCAATGGATAACGCCTTGAATTTGCAGTAAACAACAAATAAGAACATGCTTAGAACCTCGGCTTGACGCTGATTCCCCGCAAATGGTAAGATGATTGCATGTATTTACGAGGCAGTAAATGGAGTATGAACCGTCGGCGGCAAAAACGCCCGAANNGTTCAATCGCCGTTCGTGCTTACGCCCACATCCACGCCTCCGCCGGAGCAATATCTCACCCAAGCGCAGCAATTGCTAAGTCAGGGTAAGCTCTCGCAGGCCATTGACGCCTATAAGCAGGCGCAGGTGCTCAAGCCCAATGATCCGTCCATCTACGTAGCGATGGCGCAGGTGCAGGTGTTGGCGGGCGATTATAAAGACGCGCAAACCAACGCCGAGGACGCGCTTCTGTTAAATTCGAATCTTTCGGAGGCGGATGCAGTGCGCGCCTCGGCCCTCGACTGGCAGGGAAATTATCTGGAGGCCGAGGCGGCGGTCAAACAAGCCCTGGCATTGGATCCAAACAACGCCGATGCACATGCCTATTACTCTGAAATCCTTACCGATGAGTATATAACCGGCAGCGGATCATCAACAGATGTTCTTAATACCGCGATTTCCGAGTCAAAGACCGCGCTGACACTGGCGCCGGATTCTCTCGAGTCGCATCGCGCTCGCGGTTATATTCTCGAAGCCACTCAAAATTACGAAGAGGCCATTCGCGAATATCAAGCAGCGGATAAAATCAACGACAATATCGAAGATGTACACATTCAACTGGGACTCAACTATCGCGCCCTGGGTTCTTATGATCAAGCCGTGGAGGAATTTACCAAAGCCAATGCCTTGAACCCGGCTGATCCCACAGCCGATGAGCTGATCTCGCGCACCTACGCTACAGTTGGCGAATATGCCAAGGCTGTGCAATATGCCGAAAGCGCAGTCAAGGCGGGTCCCTCCGATCCCAATTTGATCGGCAACTTGGGAGTCATGTATTATTCCAACGTGGATTGGCCCGATGCGGTTCAGGAACTATCGCTGGCAATCAATGGTGGCACAACGGAGGATGGTCAGAAGATTACGCCGATTCAACTCACGCCGGATACACACGTCGTTGAATACTATTATACGTACGCGCTGGTGCTTGCCCATTTGAATCGTTGTAGCGAAGCTATACAAGTTGCGCAGATGGTCCAATCCCGCGTACCATCGGACACCACTGCCATGTCGCAGGCCGCGGCCGCCATTCAGATTTGTCAGAAGAATCTCGCCTCGTCTCCCACGCCGACTGCTGCCAGCTCTTCGAAAGGGAAATCCACATCCGTTCCTGAATCAACGTCAACGCCTGTTCCTCAAATCACATCCACACCATGAACCTTTCTCCACGCCGCCCCATTTACAACCGACGCGCAGAGTCCAATGTCTATCGCATGTTCTTCTGGGCGCTCCTCGTGCTTGGCGGAGTCTGGTTGCTTATTCAAATGCATACCGGCAGGATTGAGTCTCCCTTCCAGCCAACTCCAACGCCCACGCGCACATCACAGTCTTACGCTTTGGAAGGCGATGCTCAATTCACATCCGGACAGCTTGATTTGGCAATCACTGCCTATAAACAGGGCGTACAAGTTGATCCTTCCAACGCGGAGCTATGGGCTGAGCTGGCTCGTATCCAGACTTATTCCTCGCAACTCCTCCTCACGGACGCGACGCAAAACGCTCGCCTGCAAGATGCGCTTGCTTCCGCCAATCAAGCCGAGTCGCTTGCGCCGGATGACAGCACAGTTCATGCCATTCGCGCTTTTGTTTTGGATTGGAATGCGAACCCTTCATTGGTTGGAGATAAGCAGGCGCAGGATGATCTTTTGCAAGCCGATCAAGAGGCCGTCCACGCTTTACAACTCGACAATACCAATACGCTTGCTCTGGCCTTCTACGCTGAGATTTTGGTGGATGAGCAGAAATGGACTCAAGCCGAACAGGAGATCAAGCAAGCGATGGATCGCGATCCATCCCTGATGGATGTCCATCGCGTTTATGCCTATGTGCTTGAGTCGCTCGGAGAATATAACGAAGCCATTCAGGAGTACGATAAGGCCATTGCCATTACGCCGAATCTGACCTTCCTGTATTTGCGCGCCGGGGCAAACTACCGCAGATTGGGATTTGCGAGTCCGAACGATGCCGTCCAAAAACAATTATTTGAAAGCTCGTTGGAGTATTTTGCCAAGGCAGTTGCGATCAATAAACAGCTGGGCATTAAAGACCCGGTGCCATATCTTTCGATTGCAAAAACTTATTCACAGGAGGGTGAATATTTTATTGCGGCGCGTAACGTTCAAGTAGCGATAGAATTCCAGCCCGATAATCCCGATCTTTACGGACAGCTTGGAATTATTTATCAAAAATCGCGTAACTATGAAGGCGCCATCCCGGCGTTGAAATGCGCCATCAAAGGTTGCACAGCCCAGGAATCCTGCGATGGCCGCGGCGGCTGTGGCACAGGCGATGTGCCTACTCAAGTGACCGGAATGCCATTATCCGACAGTTCCCTCCCTTACTACTATACTTATGGTTCCATTGTAGCCGCTTTGAGCCGGCCGGATGCAAACAATTGTTCCGATGCAATGAATGTGTTGCAAGAAGTAAATGTAAAATACGGCAGTGATCCGACCATTGCTGGAATCGTGCAATCGGGCGAAGCGATCTGTCAATCGCTGGGAACGACAACTCAAAACAGCACGCCGACCTCAGTCCCGCCTCAAACGCTTGCGACATCCACACCGTATCCTACGTCCAATCCGGCAACACCCGAGCTTCCATAAATCATTGATGTTACGCAGAGGGTGCGTCGCACCTTCATCAACAGGACAAATCCAGAGAGCGGATCCGCCTGCTTTCGTGGATCATTTTATCCGTCTGGCGCGACGCACTGGGCAAGGTGCGTAAATAACTCATATCAGAGTTTCGTTAGAAAAACGCCTTCCCTCTTGACGTCGACTTATGAATTCGGTATCATAAGATTAGCACTCAACAAGAGAGAGTGCTAATTTCATGCTTATGGTTCTGTGGTACCGAACCATAAGGCAAAATAAAATTTTCAGGAGGTCAAAGATGGCAAGTAAACTCAAGCTCAAACCTCTGGGCGGACGCGTGATTATCGAACCGATTGAACAGGAAGAGATCACGGCAGGCGGGATCATCCTGCCAGAAACCGCCAAAGAGAAGCCGCAGGAAGGTAAAGTTCTGGCGGCGGGTCCGGGTGATCGCGACGAAAAAGGCGAGCGCATTCCCATGGACGTGAAGGTCGGCGACAAGATATTATTCGCCAAATATTCCGGCACCGAGATCAAGATGGATGGTAAGAAACTGCTCATCCTACGCGAAAGCGATATTCTCGCGGTGGTCGAAAGTTAACTCTGGAGGTAATGAAATGGCTGCAAAGCAACTTGTATTTTCTGAAGAAGCGCGCCGCAAACTGAAGAACGGCATGAACGTGGTCGCCAACGCGGTCGGCGCGACACTCGGCCCGAAGGGCCGCAACGTGGCGGTTGATCGAAAGTTTGGTTCACCGACCATCACGCACGATGGCGTTTCGGTCGCGAAGGAAGTTGAACTGGAAGACCCGTTTGAGAATATGGGCGCCCAGCTTCTCAAGGAAGCCGCGACCAAGACCAACGACATCGCCGGCGATGGCACAACCACCTCAACTGTGCTCGCGCATGCAATCGTGAACGAGGGACTTAAGGCCCTCGAGGCCGGTTATAACCC
Source organism: Anaerolineae bacterium (assembly GCA_003141915.1). GTDB lineage: Bacteria > Chloroflexota > Anaerolineae > Anaerolineales > Villigracilaceae > Fen-1038. Next base: position 3,765 of record PLNY01000098.1, read on the forward strand.
CATGCTTATCAAGCATGGCATTGAAAGCGCGACCGCATCGGTTGTCGAGGAACTGCGCAAGATGTCGGTCAAGATTGACACGAGGGAAGAAATCGCTTCGGTCGCGACCAACTCCGCCGCAGATGAGAGCGTCGGCAACTTGATTGCGGATGTGATGGACAAAGTGGGCAAGGACGGCGTCATCACTGTGGAGGAGTCAAAGTCCCTGGCCGATGAGACTGAATTCGTTGAGGGCATGCAATTCGACCGCGGTTACATTTCATCGTATTTCATCACCAACGCCGATCAAATGGAAGCCGTAATTGCTGATACGTATATCTTGATCAATGAAAAGAAAATTTCCGCCGCCCAGGATGTTGTCCCATTGTTGGAGAAACTCGTTCAACTCGGCAAGCGCGAACTCCTGATCATCGCAGAAGATGTGGATGGTGAGGCACTTGCCACACTCGTCCTGAACAAACTACGCGGCATGTTGAATGTGATTGCCGTCAAGGCCCCGGGCTTTGGGGATCGCCGCAAAGCCATGTTGCAAGATATTGCCGCTCTGACTGGCGGCACAGTGATTTCCGAAGAAACGGGCCGCAAGCTTGAGACTGCGACCATTCAGGACCTTGGCCGCGCAGAGAAGGTTGTCTCTGATAAAGAGAATACCACCATCATCGGCGGCAAAGGCAAGAAGAGCGAGATCGAAGGCCGCATTAAGGAAATCCGCGCTGAGATCGAGAAGAGCACCAGCGATTACGACAAGGAAAAACTGCAGGAACGCCTCGCCAAGTTGAGCGGCGGCGTGGCGATTATCCGCGTCGGCGCGGCGACCGAGACCGAGATGAAAGAAAAGAAGCATCGCGTCGAAGATGCGCTCTCCGCTGCCCGCGCGGCCGTGGAAGAGGGAATCGTCCCCGGCGGTGAAATCTCCCTCATCAATGCATCTGGCAAGCTGGACAAGATGATGAAGAACGAGGAAGGCGACGAAGAGATTCGTGTCGGCATTAACATCGTGAAGAAGGCGCTTGAAGCGCCCATCCGCAAACTAGCCGCAAATGCAGGCCAGGATGGCTCTGTGATCATTGATACTGTTCGCCGAACTGCCGCCGAGCAGAAGAACAAGAACATCGGCTACAACGTTCTGACCGGCGAATATACCGATATGATCCAAGCTGGCGTTATTGATCCCGTCAAAGTAGTGCGCGGCGCGCTTGAGAACGCCGCATCCATCGCAGCGATGATCCTGACCACGGATGTTCTGATCACCGACATCCCTGAAAAAGATAGACCAGCGCCTGCTATGCCTCCGGGCGGCATGGATTACTAAACCTTTCAACTCCGTTATGGGACACGGCCATGCCGTGTCCCATGTTTTTTAATTGGTATAATTTGAAGAATGCTTTCTCATCCGCGTTGGATTTTGATTCAATTGACCTTCATCCTCGCTTTCGGTCTTTCTGCCTGCGGTTCATTATTTGGAACCAAGCCTGCGCCCACGCTCGCACCCCTTGAGCCGATGGCAACTTCCGTAGCTGTGCTTCCCAGTGCAACATCGCAAGCCATGGCCGCGACCGTCAATGGCGAAGGCGTCACTGCTGCGGAATATGCGGCTGAACTCGCGCGGTATAAATCGGCGCAACAGGCATTAAATAAAAACGTCTCGGACACGGATGCAAGTAAAACCGTGCTGGAAGATTTGATCGCTCAGGTTTTGCTGGAACAAGGCGCAAAGGCCGCGGGATATGAAATATCGGATTCCGTTTTGCAGTCGAGGGTGGACGCGCTGACATCTCAACTTGGCGGCGCGGACAAACTATCGCAATGGGAATCCAACCACGGGTATACCGACGCGTTGTTTCGAGCGGATCTGAAGCGTTCGATTGACGCGGCCTGGATGCGGGATAAAATCATCAAAGCCGTGCCAGCCACGGCGGATCAGGTGCATGTCCAGCAAATTCTGCTCTATAATGCAAATGACGCTCAAAGCGTTTTGCAGAAATTGAAAGGCGGCGCGGACTTTAATACCTTGGCGGCGCAATATGATCCAGACGCCCGCGGTGACTTGGGTTGGTTTCCCAAAGGCTATTTGCTCGATCCAAATGTGGAGCAAGCGGCATTCAGCCTGCAAGTCGGGCAGGTTAGCGATGTGATCCAGACCAACGTGGGTTATGACATCATCAAAGTTTTGGAACGCGATGCTCAACATCCGCTTTCGCCTGATGCGTATCTTGCCATGCAGGAACAGGCCTTGAACAACTGGGTAACTCAACAAAGAGCGCAGGCGAAAGTTGTGCTGGCGCCCTAATCACATGTCATTCCTCATTCGACGNNTTCTCGAAGACTCGCAATGACATATAATAAATGGAGAAACTTCAATGAGTAATTATGATTTCAACGAACAACCTGCCGGAAAGACCGGGGGTTCGCGACCCAGTCCGTGGGATTTGCTCTCCATAGCCGTATTGTTGATCACGGTTTGCATCATTGGTTATTTCGCATTGATATTCATCAACCCGAACATGCCATTGAATCCGTTTCCTCCGCTTCCCACGCCGTTCCAGTTTCCCACCGCGACCATCACGCCGATTCAACTTCCGCCAACCTGGACTGCAACCAGTCCTTCGCTTATGACCGCGACGGATACGCCTCCCTCGACCTTTACACCGATTCCTACCCAGACTTCCTTCTCCCTCGTCCCGCCGACGAAAACGTTCACGCCCACCGCGACTCCGAAAGCGCCATTTTACGCAACAGTTCAGCCAATCAGCAGCACAATCATTTATCCCGATTTAGGTTGTAATTTTTTTGGCATTGGAGGAACCATCACCGNNTATTCTTTCAGCAAATTGTTCTTGCCGGGAGTCTTAACGGCCAAAACGTGCCTCCTTCTACTTTGACCGTGAGCGGCGTTGTGCCTGCATATGGCAGGTCGGGCTTTGAGTTTAACTTGGGAACGCTTCTTCATTTGACAACAGTCCCGGTTGCTTCGACTGGCACTTTATATTTATATGTGCAGGATCAATCCGGCCTTCCGCTTTCCGATAATGTATATATCAATACGTATAATGATTGTTCCAAAAATTTAGTGATCGTACATTTCAAGAAACGACAATAAAGACCAGTAGCGGCTTTTGCTCTTCGAGTGCTTCGCAGCTAAGGCGGAGATCATTGGAGAGTCGAAGATGAAGCGTTAAGGTTAGAAGGCCGCAGAGTTTGATCCTTAAACCTTGAACTTGAACGTTTACCGTTTCTTGATTTGTAAAATTTCATCCCCATTCAACGGTGACGATAACGGATCCGCATCCAATGCCATCACTTTGCTGTTGGCGAAGAAACCGAAATCGAAGGAAGTCGGCTCGCCCGCTTTTTTATTTGGGACCGGCATCAGCCGCGCGGTGAGCGGTTTATCGAGACGAAGCGCCAGGGCGGAAAGATCCAGCAGGAGCGGAACGATTTGATCAACAGTCGTATCACCGGGCAAAGGAATCGTATCCAATCCCGTCCCGCAGACCGCCGAATAAAGCAAAAGGTCCTTGATGGTCAGTGTTCCATCCGCAGCGCGTTTGGCGAGCGTTGCATCTTCGAGGACGGGCATCATCAAGCCGCTGAAGCCCGTGCGCGGAAAATTCGCACGGTCAATGGCTTCGGTCAATATCGCCGCGGCGGCGAGCGAACCATGCAAGCCAACGCGCGGCACGCCCATTCGTTCGAAGGCCGTGCCCAGCGATTGAGCCTCAATCGGAAAAGGTCCGAGCGAAAAATCAACGCCGCCAAATTTGCAATCCAATGATTGAGCGACCTTGCTCAATCGCTTTCCATGCTTTTCAATTTCAGCGATCAAAGTCTGGCGTCCAATCTCCAAAGTTTTGGCTTGACTAAAAGCATCGACTGCCAAATCCGCCGCTTCAGTTGCGATGGCGAACGCAGGTTCATCGTTGTCATGATATGCGGCTGGGAAAAATGGCGATCCGGCTTTGACATTTGCCAGCGCTGCGAAACGGAGATTTGCGAATCCGTTCGGATCAATCGGCGCGCACTTGACGATGACCTCCGCACAAGCTTTGATTGCCGCAAGCGAAATGCCGATGCTTTTATCCGCCATCACGCCGTCGAAGAAAATATTTTGTGAGGCGGCAATCGCATCGGGTATGACTTCATAACTGCGCGGCGATTGTGGCAACGCGGGACCAAGCGAAGCATAAGCTATTCCAACTTGCTGAATAAGCTGCTCAAATTGCTTCACCAACTTTGGTAATTCATTGATTTGCTTTTCGCTCAACAGTTTTGGAAATGGAATAGTCGCTAATCGCACAGTTTGAACTTCATAACCAGCGGCTTCAAACGCCGACGTAGCTTTAGCAAGAAATTCACCAGCCGCTTGGATGACTTTTTCGTCCAAAGGATATTTGGGATTGCAGAAGTAAGTGATCGAGCGGATTTTCATAAGTTATAGACTCTTATTTATTCGCAGAATTCCAAGGAGACTAATAACAAGAATAAATATCAAAAACAAAAATAGCAATCCATAGATTAAAGACATAA
>PLNY01000131.1 GCA_003141915.1 Anaerolineae bacterium
AATATATCTATATAGATATATTACTGGAAAGGAACTATTATGCCGCTCGCCCATGCCATCCTTGGCTTCCTCGAATACCAGCCCATGACGGGCTACGACTTGAAAAAATACTTCGACCAGTCGATTGCCCACTTTTGGTCCGCCACGCAAAGCCACATTTACAAGGCCCTGACGGATTTGGAAAAAGACGGTTTCGTCGAAGTCAAGGTGATCCCGCAGGAAGACAAACCGAACCGCAAGGAATATCACGTCACGCCTGCGGGACGCGCCGAACTGCATCGCTGGGTCGCCACGCCTCTGCCGCTTGGAATTGCGCGCGAGGCCTGGTTGATTCAGATCTTCTTTTCACACGCCAGTTCCAACGAGGAAATTATCAGCCTGTTGAAGGCGCGTGAGAAAAACATCCAGACGAAGCTCGACACGCTTCGAACCGAAACCCCGGCTTTGATGAAGGAAAACGCGGCCCATGTCGGCGTTGAACGCCTGCACCTGCTCTGGCAGATGACTGCGGATTACGGCATCGCCTATTACGAGGCCGAACTCAAATGGACGGAAACAGCGATCAAACACGTCCGCAAACTGCCGCCGATGGAAAAGCCAAAACATAACAGCAATCACCAAAGAAAGCTATGAACAGAAACATTTCGCAACTTCATTATCTTCGCTATCGCATCAACAATCATTAATATTCGGAGGACATAATGTTACAAGTATTTATAGGCTTTCTTCCATGGATTCTCTATTGGAGTTTTTCAGGGCCTGGTCTTTGGACCATTGCCATCCTTGGCGGATTGATTGCCGCGGCGGCATTGGTCACATGGCGCTGGTTCAAACGCCGCGATATCAAAACAATGGAAGTCGTCACTATGGCGTACTTCGCTATCCATGCTATTGTCACACTTGCATTGGGTTCATCGTTTCTAAAAACATACGGACCAATCGCAAACAGTCTTGTATTGGCAGGCATGGCCTTCGGCACACTGGCGATGAAAAACCCCTTCACGTATCAATACGCAAAGGAAGATTGGGATAAATCCTATTGGAACGATCCCGCCTTCATCCGCATCAATGAAATCATCACGGGCGTTTGGGGTTGGATTTTCCTGCTCAATGCGGCGCTTGGCGCGTTGGCGATCTTTGTGTTCCCGGCGCAAGAATTATGGTTCGTCGTGATTTTGCCAAATGTAGGCATTGTTGCGGGAATTATTTTCTCCTCCCGCTTCCCAAATTACGCCGTCCGTAAGAGTATACAAGCTCGGCTCGACGAATGGGATCCATACAAATGGTCCGCGCCGAAATTCAATGGCCGCCCCACAAGTGAAGATGAACATGATGTGATCGTGATCGGCTCCGGTGTCGGCGGACTCTCCGCCGCGGCTTTGCTCGCCAAACGCGGACTCAAGGTCGCCGTGTTCGAACAACATTATCTGCCCGGCGGATATTGCACCTCGTGGGAACGACGCGTTCGTCCGCCTCATTCAACGCCTGATTCAAAAGAACGCTGGACTTACGTTTTTGACGCGGGTGTGCATGACGTCAGCGGACTCAGCGAACGCGGCGGCATCCGCTCGCTATTGAGAATGCTGGATATCGAAGACGCCATCGAGTGGAAACTCAACGAGCAGGAATATTTTATTGGCGAGACTCATTTCAAGGTTCCACATGATGCGGATGAATTTATCTGTCAGTTGGGTGAACGTTTTCCATCTGAGGCCGAAGCCATCTGCAAATTCTTCGACGAGATGAGGCTTATCCTTCGCGAGATGTACGCGGACCTTGAAAAAACAGGCGGAGCGCCGCGCGGTCCTAACAATATCGAGGATTTGTTGGCATATCCAAAAACACATCCACATGCCTACAAGTGGATGGACAAGCCTTTCATTGAAATGCTCGATGAATTCTTCAGCGACCCGCGCGTGAAGGATTTGCTCACTGCGCTCACGGGCTATCTCAGCGACGATCCCAAGTCGCTCACGGTTGGAAGCATGGCGCCGATCCTCGGTTATTATTTCAACGGCGGATATTATCCGGTCGGCGGTTCGCAGGCCTTGCCCAACGCACTTGTTGACGTGATCGAAAAACATGATGGCAAAGTATTTCTTCGCACACCGGTTCAACGCATTATTGTCGAAAAAGATCGCGCGGTTGGCATTGAGCTCAAGAATGGACAAATCCATCGCGCGAAAGCCATCCTATCGAACGCCGACACTTATAAGACTTTTCTTGAATTGGTTGGACAAGAACATCTTCCTTCGGATTTTACAGAGCATATCGAATCGCTCAAACCCTCAACATCGGCTTTTATTGTATTTTTGGGATTGGACATCGTCCCGAACATCGCGCCGATCACAATGCTGGATGACATCGGAATCATGGTCCCGTCAAAATCGGATTCGTCTCTTGCTCCGGCCGGGCATGCTTCCGTTACATTGCTGAAACTTCTCCCTGAAACTGATTTCGCCAAATGGGATCGCAAGTCTCCGGGCTATTCCCAGCGCAAACACCAATTCGCCGATCAAATGATTGCTTCTGCTGAAGAAATCATTCCAGGCTTGAGACAACACATTACTTACCGGCAGGAAGGCTCGCCTGCCACATTCGCTCGTTATGCTTGGACAACGAACGGCTCCATCTATGGTCCCGCCACCGGACAAAAACGCTTGACCATCAAAACGCCCATCAAGAATCTTTACGTTGCCGGTTCCGGTGTGATGGGCAGCGGAGTCGAAGCGGCAGCTATCGCGGGCATCCATGCCGCGAACGAGATTTGTAAAACTAAATGATGTCTTGTGAAAAATAATTGACTGATGTTACGCAAGGGTCATAGTAAGGCAGGGTAAGATGGCGCATGGACAAAGCAATTAGAACTGCGCACCGATTATCTGCTCAACGCGTAACATCAGTGATTTAAGGCGCGGAGCTATATAACGTGCGATAGATGGTGTAAATCTCGTAAATGCTTTGAATATATTGGCGCGGTTCGCTGTAGCGAATCGTTTCGAGGAACAGATCGGGATCATTGCCTGATAGTTTTGACCATTGATAAGCATTGCCCGGACCGGCATCGTATGCGGCCAGCGCCATATATAAGTTTCCGTTGAATGAGCGCTGGTTGGATGCAAGATAATGTGCGCCTAACTTCAGACTCATTTCAGGCAGATAAAGCTGATCCGGGCCAACATCAAATTGTAAGTTCAGCGAGGAAGCGATGCTGGCGCCTGTGCTGGGGATGATCTGCATCAAACCGATGGCTCCTGCGGTGGACCCTGCAAAGCTTTCGAAGAGACTCTCCTGCCGCACCACGCTGAATAGAAATAATGGGTCGAGGCCATTGGCCTGCGCGGCGGAACTGATTAGGTCATTGTAATAAAGTCCATAGCGGACATGATTGAAATAGGATGGGGCCAGCAAGGATGATGGATTGTCGTTTTTTCCGGCAAGCGTCAATACCTGGCGCGCCGCAAAAATCCCTGAACGATATAACCCAATATCAAGCAGATAGTTTGACAGACGATAAGTCAGCACCGGATCGTCGCTGATTGAATTGCGCAAATCCTCGAACTCGAGACGCGCATCTTCCGACTGGCCCAAATTCCATAATTCGGTGCCGCGCACAAAGCGCGGGTCGAGCGCGAGCGGGCCGGGGCCGGTGAGATCGGTTCCAGCCGGAAGATTGAACGTCAGGCGCATCCACGAATCTGCATCTTTGCGTTCCGAGGTTAAATCAAAATTGAAATTCGTCTGCGACGATGATGCAAAAGGATCGCGTCCCATTAAAATGTCGCGGGCGCGCAAGCTGTAATAACCGCCGGGGTCAATGCCCTGCGTCTGCTGCCATGTTTTTTGCGCATCGCTGGCTTCGCCAAGTTGCTGTTCAGTTTTGCCGATCCATAGATTTGCGCGTGCCTGATCCTCCGCCTGGGTGGACAATGCCAGACTGCGCTGGAAATCTTTAAGCGCGTCGCTGTATTTGGATTCCCGATATCGCATGATGCCGGCTTTAAAGACTGCGGTCGGGGCCTGATCGTTGCCGGAATATTCATTGGAGACGCGTTCCCAAACCAGCGCGGCTGGTTCGAGCTGGTTATCCTGTTCGAAGATGCTCGCCGCGCTCATGAGCGCATCCGGTGCCTGATCCGAGGCGGGCGAGGCCTTTACAAATCCAAGCAGGGTATCGGTGGCCGCTTTGGAATCGTTAAGGTTGTCCCATTGCGTATTTGCCTTTTGAGTCCATCCATCCACCCAATGCGGATTGGTCGAATAATGCTGAATGAAGTAGGTGAATTCATTGACTGCGGAGTTGTAATTTTTCATCCCGCGTAACGTAAGCGCCCGGTAGTAATGCGCGGTTCCGTCATTGCCGGGGTTGGCGGCGATGTAACGATCAAAAGCATTTAACGCGGCGCTCAACGTGTCAGTTGGATTCGGGGTGTATTGATAAGCTCCCGCATAATAATCAGTCAAACCG
>PLNY01000089.1 GCA_003141915.1 Anaerolineae bacterium
GATATGGAACGCGCCTTTTACACGTCCGCGATGGATGAGGAGGCGTTGAATGCGTTCCAAACCTTGTGCCACATTGAAGGCATCATCCCCGCGTTGGAGTCGTCCCACGCGGTGGCGGAGGTTATCAAGCGCGCACCAAAAATGAAGAAGGATCAGGTGATACTAGTGAATTTGTCGGGAAGAGGAGATAAGGATTTAAACACTGTTATTAAAGAATTAGGCGAGAAGCTATGAATAGAATTAATGATGCCTTCAAAAACAAACCGATCTTCATGCCCTATTTTCCTTTGGGCTATCCCGACCTAAAAACATCCATTGACGTGATCGAAGCGCTCGCCCAAAACGGCGCGGACTTGATCGAAGTGGGCTTGTCGTTTTCCGACCCGCTGGCGGATGGTCCGGTAATTCAACGCGCCACTCAGGTTGCGCTGGAGAATGGGATTACCGTGAAGAAATCACTCGAAGCTGTGAAGGAAGTACGCAAACGCGGCGTAACCATCCCATTGATTTTGATGGGATATTTCAATCCGATATTATCTTATGGACTTGAGAAATTTATCCGTGAGGCGCGTGAAGCGGAAGCGGATGGATTTATCATCCCTGATTTACCATTGGAAGAATCGGGCGAGTTTGAATCTTTGGTTGGCGATATGCCATTAATCCCAATGCTCGCGCCGACATCACCGAATGACCGTATGGAAGCGATTGCGCGCAACGCAAAGGGATTTATCTATCTCGTATCCGTGACAGGTGTGACTGGCGAACGCAAGTCCATCTCAGAAGGACTGGACAGCTTGATCCATCGCGTGCGAGAGCATACGCCCGCGCCAGTGTGCGTGGGATTCGGAATCGGTACGCCGGAACAGGCCAGACAAGTCGGCGCGCTGGCGGATGGAGTCATTGTCGGCTCGGCGTGCGTGAAGACGATTGGAGCAAGCGATCAACCCGCTGAAACGGCGAAACAGTTTGCATCGGAATTTCGAGACGCAATGAAATAAATCCAGATTAGCCGTAACGCGTCAAAAATTAACCCTTGACGCGTTCGAGTGACACGCATAGAATAGCACCCAATATGTTCACGACTGCCCGCTTTTATTTTGCGTATTACTTTTACGGCCTCCGCAATTCGGTTGCCGTTGGCGGCGCTTAAGCAGACAGAGTGATCAACCTGTACTCAAAGAGCGAGACCAAACGGTCTCGCTCTTTTTGTTTACCTAAGGAGCAACCGATGACCACACGCGGCATTCGCGGCGCCACGACCATTGAATTTGACACGAAAGACAACGCCCTTTCTGCAACGCAGGAATTGCTTGATGCGATTTTATGTGCCAACCCGGATTTGAAAGTGGCGGATATTGCATCAGCATTCTTCACCGTCACCGATGATATCGTCTCGGTGCACCCCGCGCTGGGCGCGCGCCAAATGGGCTGGGACCAAGTCCCGATGATGTGTGCGCGCGAAATCCCGGCGGAAGGAAGTTTGCCGTTATGTATCCGTGTGTTGATCCATTGGAATACGGATAAAACGCAAAATGAAGTTAAACATATTTACTTACGAGACGCCGTCAAATTGCGTCCCGATCTCGCCAAATAAGCCAAAGGAGAAATCACTATGATGATCATTATGAAACCCAATGCCACACCGGAGCAAGTGGAGCATGTGATCGAACAAGTCAAAGCCGCGGGATTGAATGCTCATCTTTCGCAAGGAGTCGAAGCGACCATTATCGGCGCCATCGGCGAAACGCATAACATTCCCACCGACATCTTCGAGGTGCTGGATGGCGTGGATATCGTCAAGCGCATCACGCAGCCGTTCAAGCTGGCATCCCGGCAATTCCATCCTGAGAACTCGGTCTTTCCGCTGGATGGATTCACCGTCGGCGGCGAGGAGATCGCGATCATCGCGGGTCCATGCGCAGTGGAGAGTCGCTCGCAGATTATCGAGACGGCTCAGGCGGTGAAAGAAGCGGGCGCGTCTGCCTTGCGCGGCGGAGTCTTCAAGCCGCGCACCTCGCCGTATTCGTTTCAGGGACTCGGCGAAGAAGGTCTCGAATATCTGGCCGAAGCGCGCCAGCAAACCGGACTGCCCATCGTCGCAGAGATCATGTCGCAAATACAACTCGATTTGATGGTCAAACATGTTGATGTTCTTCAAGTCGGCGCGCGCAACATGCAAAACTTCAATCTTCTGCGCGCCATCGGCGAGACACAAACACCGGTGCTTCTCAAACGTGGACTTTCTGCGACCATCGAAGAATTGCTGATGTCTGCTGAATATATTTTGGCGGGCGGAAACAAGCAGGTGATGTTGTGCGAGCGCGGCATCCGCACTTTTGAAACGACCACGCGTAACACCACTGACATCAATGCGATTCCTGTCTTAAAGAATCTGACGCATCTGCCGGTCATCCTTGATCCGTCGCACGCCACCGGCCACGCGGATTATGTCTCGGCAATTGCCCGCGCCGCCATCGCCGCGGGTGCCGATGGACTCATCGTTGAGGTGCATCCTGATCCTGCACACGCAGTCTCTGATGGTAAGCAATCGCTCCGCCCTGAGAAATTCGCCGAGATGGTCAAGCAGGTCGGACAGATCGCACAAATCATGGGACGAAGATTGGCAAGTGTTCAAAAAGAAGTTCAACTATAAAATCAAAAAAGGAAAAAATATTATGATGATCATCATGCACCCCGGCGCGTCCAAAGAACAGGTTCAGAATGTAATCGCCGTCATTGAAAAGCAGCACCTTTCGTCGCATGTCATTGAAGGCGTCGAACAGACCATTATCGGCGCAGTTGGCGAAGGACATTATGTCGCCAAGGAAGTATTTGAAGCGCTGCCCGGCGTATTATCCGTTCAGCGCATTTCACAGCCGTACAAACTTGCCTCGCGGCAGTTCCACGAACATGATTCCGTTTTTCAGTTGGATGGTTTTTCTGTGGGCGCCGCGGAAATTCCGATCATTGCGGGACCATGCGCGGTCGAGTCCCGCGCGCAGATTCTCGAAATCGCACAGGCGGTGAAAGAATCGGGCGCGAACGCATTGCGCGGCGGAGTTTTCAAGCCTCGCACATCGCCGTATTCATTCCAGGGACTGGGCGAGGAAGGTCTTGAANNGAGAAAACAGGCTTGCCCATCGTGGTCGAAGTGATGGCTGTTTCACAAATTCCAATGATGGAAAAATATGTGGATGTCTTCCAGCTTGGAGCGCGCAACATGCAAAACTTCAATCTCCTGCGCGCCATCGGCGAAACGCGAACGCCGGTTCTGTTCAAGCGCGGCATGGCCGCCACCATCGAGGAAATGCTGATGGCCAGTGAATACATCCTCAGCGGCGGCAACACGCGCGTCATGTTGTGCGAACGCGGCATCCGCACGTTTGAAACCGCCACGCGCAACACCACCGACATCAACGCCATTCCTGTTTTGAAAAAACTCACGCATCTGCCGGTCATCATCGATCCGAGTCATTCAACCGGCGATTCCGGTTACGTTTCGGCAATTGCAAAAGCCGGCGTCGCGGCGGGCGCCGACAGCGTCATCGTCGAAGTGCATAATGATCCTGCAAACGCCATCTCCGATGGCAAGCAGTCGCTCACGCTCGAGGCATTTGCCAAAATGGTGAAGCAGGTGAGGGCGGTGGCGGAAGCGGTGGATCGTCGTTTGGTATTGCAGCATGAACGAGCCTGACTTTAATCTCGCAGAATCCAAAATCGCAATCATTGGATTGGGATTGATGGGTGGCTCGCTGGCATGGGCGTTGAAAGGGAAATGTGCCGCGCTGTTTGGAATCGATCCGCATCAAGCCACGCTCGAGCTGGCTTTGTCCCAACATATCGTGGATTACGCTGATAGTGATCCTGCCAAACTTTTGCCCGATGCTGATCTCGTTATTTTGGCCGCGCCTGTCCCCGCGATTTTGACTCTGCTCGAGCAATTGCCTGCATTCACATCCAATCGTTGTATTGTGATGGACCTCGGTTCATCCAAACGATTGATCGTCGAAGCGATGTCGCGGTTGCCCGAACGATTCGATCCCATCGGCGGGCATCCGATCTGTGGAAAAGAGAAGCTCTCGCTCGCCAATGCCGAACGGACTCTTTATTACGCCGCGCCGTTTTTATTGACTCCGCTGGAAAGAACCACGCCGCGCGCATTATCAGCGGCCAGGCAAATCATCGAAGCGGTTGGCGCAAAGATGACGATTCTCGACGCGTCTAAACACGATCGCATCCTTGCATCCACGAGTCATTTGCCATTTTTACTTTCATCCGCATTGGCGCTTTCCACGCCTGGTGATGTTGCTCCGTTTGTTGGTACTGGTTTCAAATCCACAAGCAGACTCGCTGGCACTTCATCCTCCATGATGCTGGGTGTTTTGCAATCCAACCGCGAAAACGTTTTGAACGCATTACATGAATTTCAATACCAGCTTGCTGAGATCGAATCGGCATTATCTTCCAATGATTTCTTAAATCTTGAATCCGATTTAATTCAAGCACAGCATAAATATCAGACATTGACACAATGACTTCACGAGAGATCAAACCCATCCTGCATCCATTGAATGCGACCGTTCGTGTGCCCGGTTCCAAGTCGCTGACCAACCGCGCCTTGATGATTGCAGCACTCGCAAATGGAACGACGCG
>PLNY01000364.1 GCA_003141915.1 Anaerolineae bacterium
GAATTGTGATCCATGAAAGACCCGCTTGATTGATCTCAAACATGAATCGCTCAAAGAGCAGGTGATCTTCCGTTAACGGAAATCCATATTGAGTGTCGTGATAGACGCGGTTGAATTCATCTTCGGGATGGGCACGAACATAATCACAATAACTGGTCACAATGTCAACTCCATGATCGGCAAGATGCGCGGCTGACCTTCCACTTCGGAATGTCGTTCGCCAATTTGATGCGCGCCCATTTTTATATAAAAGCCAACCGCATTCGGATCAGATTCCAAACGCAAGATATGATAACCGCGCTTCTTCGATAGATCGATCATATGTTTGAACAACGCATTTCCAACGCCGTGTCCCATTTGAGAAGGAATCACCCAAAGATTTTCCAGCCAGGCATTACCGTCTTTTTCCAGCAACGTGCAGAAACCTATGGTTTGATTTTCAATGCTCGCCGTCCAGCTTTCATTCTTTTCAAAATATTCCGATCCAAAAGTTAATTCCGGAGTCCAGACCTGCATCCAGCGCTCCGGGTAGCCCCAATGACCTTTGGCGGCAATCGCGATCTCGGTTAATACTTCCGCATCATCAGGCAACGCACGTCGAATTTCAATTTCCATAATGACGTCGATTGTATCCCAGAGTACTTCAAATTAAAGAAGTTATTATTGACCTCTTGTATTCTGCAAACATTGTTATATACTAGGCGGTTGACTTTTCACGATAAGGAGCAATCAAGATGCACACAATCAAGGAGCCTGGCGCGGACCAACCTCCCAGTCGCCGACTCAAACGTTACTGGCGGGTGGCCGTGCTGGCCAATATCAAGGATGAAAAAATGTTCCTGCCTCCCGGCGTCCCGCCCGACGCTTACGCCGATTTTGACCATATCGAAACAGTAGAACACATTCGTAATGCCATTGAAAGTGACGGCCATCAAACTGCTTTTCTCATGGCCGATCAAAACATCCCTTTCGCCCTGCGCGATTTCAAACCTGATATCTGCTTCAATATCGCCGAAGGCTTGGGCGGCGATGCGCGCGAAGCGCAGATCCCGGCTTTGCTGGAAATGATGAGGATTCCATATACTGGCTCGCGCGTGATGACCAACGGCATCTCCCTCGATAAGACCCTGACCAAACGCATCTGGCGTGACCGACGTTTGCCGGTCGCGCCATTCCAGGAATTTATCCTCGGCGATGAGCCTCTTCGCCCCGATTTAAACTTTCCGCTTTTCGTCAAGCCTGCCCGCGAAGGAACCGGCATGGGCGTGGATTTGAACGCCATTGTCAAGAATGAAAAAGAGTTACGCGAACGCGTCAAGTGGGTCATTGATAATTACAACCAACCCGCGCTGGTGGAAACATTTCTTCCGGGGCGCGAGTTTACGGTGGGTATCATGGGACGCCCCGATGTGAAGCTTTACAGCCGCCATCCGGAATGGTATGAGAAGGACGGCTTTCATCGTTTCCCGGTTTTGGAATTGGATAGCAGTAATTCGGTTACGCCGCAAGTTTACAGCCAGGCCGCAAAATCCAAATCAATCGGAGAAGAAGGCGCACCGGGATATTTTTGTCCTGCAAACCTCGAACCGGAATTAACAAAGAAATTCCAATACCTCGCTTTGCGCGCTCATGTTTTGCTGAATGCGCTCGATATTTCACGCACGGATATTCGTCTCGACGCAGAGGGCAATCCGCGTTTACTGGAAATCAACACTCTCCCCGGACTAACGCCTGATTATAGTGATCTATGTTTACAAGCGAGCGCGGAAGGGATCGCGTATAACGATTTGATTCTGGAAATCCTTTATATGGGTGCGAGCCGCTGGGGAATGCTGGAACCGCGTGATGTGCCGATGGAAGCGGGCAAGCGTAAAAGGCAGGCAAATCATATAGAATTCTGACTTACCGAGTTACGCCACGCCTTGCAAAGCGTGGCGTAACGTTCTATTTACCTTCGCACATACCTTGCGGTTTCCCTTCACAATATTCACATACCCTTATCAAAAGTTCTTCACGCTCTTATACTATATTTATCCGTCGCTATATAAGGTTTTCAAAAAGGAGTCACATTTCATGTCTAGCACAACAGATTCTTCTGCATCCACATCCTCACTGAGCCACAACAAAAATCTTTGGTATGTTGCCGGCTCAATCATCCTGATATTGATCATTGGCGGTGGTTATCTCTATTATCAATCAGCCCAGCAAAAAAGCAAAAGCGCGACTGCAGCCAAGTCGGCGCTTCAAACCGCGACCGTCCGTCAGGGAAGCATCGTGATCAGCGCCAGCGGCACGGGACAAGTAGTTGCGGCGGCGACCGCCAACCTTGGATTCCCCAACACTGGTTCTTCAAGCAATAGTGGGAACGGTACGCTTACACAACTCAATGTCATCGTAGGCAATCAAGTCAAGAAAGGCGAACTGTTGGCTCAGGAAGATAATACTAATCAGGCGCAAGCTTTGGCACAGGCAAAATTTAACCTGGCTCAGTTGACTTCCCCGGCTGCGATTGCAACGGCTCAGGGAGCCGTTGCCACCGATCAAGTCAATGTGACTGATGCGTTAGAAACCCTGCAATTTGATATCAGCCCCGAACGGGTCCAATGGGAACAAGAGGTAGCTGTTGCCCAACAGAACCTGACCGATGCCCAATTGGATGCCCAAGCCAATCCCTCTGCAACCGCCACACAAAAAGTGCAGGACGCGCAGAAAGCTCTTGATTATGCCAATCAACAATTGATAGGGGCGGAGGATTGGTATAACAAAGTTTATGTTCCTGAAAAGTTTACATACTATATTAGCAGTACAAGTAGTACATTTGGAACAAGTGGAACAACCGGCGGAAGAGGCGGTAGTAAGAGCCCACTCGTCAAAGTCATTACTCCTCCCACCAATACGAAGATTGCCAGTGACCGCGCAGCTCTCGCATTAGCCCAGGCACAAGAAGTGCAGGATCAAGACCTCGTCACTGCTTTGACCACCGGCGTCATCCCCGATACCGCCGCAGGACCCAGCCTTACCGCGCTCAAGCAGGCACAAACTGCCCTGCAAACCGCACAAACTGATTTCAACGACACCCAGATCATTTCTCCCATTAATGGAACCGTGACTGCTGTCAACAATCAAATCGGTGATACCGTGGGTTCTTCCGCGGTTATTACGGTTTCGGATTTATCTCGCCTCCTGCTAACCATTTATATCGACGAGAGCGACTTGAGCAAACTTGCCATCGGGGAAGAAGCGGATGCTGTTTTCGATTCCCTACCCAACCAGACGTTCAAAGGAAAAGTCACCGAGATCGTTCCCGCACTGACCACGGTGGATAACGTCCCAGCCGTTCAAGCGCAGGTGCAATTAGACAATACCACCGGCACTGATCTTTACGTGGGTCTCAATGCCACGGTCAATGTGATCAATGCCCAAGCAAATAACGTATTACTGGTGCCCATCCAAGCATTGAAACTATTGGAACCTGGAAAATATGCGGTCTTCGTGGTGCAAAACGGAAATCTGACGCTCCAGCCGGTTGTGGTTGGCTTGATGGATCAAAGCTTCGCCGAAATCAAATCCGGACTGCAGTCGGGCGATGTGGTCAGCACTGGCTTGGCGGCAACCAATCAAAGTGCAGCTGCCGTGACTCCTTAAGGACAATGAAATGGATTCTGAAAAGATAATTATTGAACTCAAGGACCTCTCCAAAGTCTATCAGATGGGCGAGGAGATCAGCGT
>PLNY01000231.1 GCA_003141915.1 Anaerolineae bacterium
TCGCATCTGTTATCTCCTTTTATCATAAATTGCTGAATACCAGATCAAAAGTGTAATAGGACAATCGCGAAAACGGAATGGCCCGATTGTCCCATTGGTGCGAAGATATGGATACAAAAACAAAATTCCGTCCTCTCAACTTTGAGTAAGTACGGAATTTTTCGGTCAAAAGCTCCTCGCCGAGGAATAGAACCTCGAACCGCTAGGTTCGAGGTTCTATTCCTATTGACATACATTTTACTAATGTTCAACTCACGACTAAGTGAATTCTAACCGAAATCTAATTAGGCAATCTGCTTTGCATTAGAAAGTAATGTTGACACTGTCGCAAAGTTCCTTTGATTCAATAACGTCTCTTGCTCTAAAAACCCAATCCTGATATAACTGAAACAAAGTAAGACTATTGCACGCCAGTAGTTATGATTAGGAAATTGAAAATATAATTCAATTTGGAGGAAGACAATGCCGTCCACTATCGAACTAGCTCTTGTGGTTCTTGGCGCAATATTAATATTAATTTCAGTACTGGGCGGAAAATTCAAGATTTTTGGGGCGGATATTGAAGGTTCAACAGATAGGTTTGGACGTATTATAGCTTTTGTTCTGGGGCTGATTTTTATTTTTATCGCGATCGTTATGGACTATTCTAGCCTTCCTGACGCAAACCAATCAGCAAGCCAGCCGCAAACAGCTTCTTCATCTTCAACAGGTACTCCTGCTTTAACAGCTATTCCTGCTTCAACATCTATTTCTGCTTCGACGGCTACTCCTGCTTCAACAGCTTTTCCTATAGGCTTATCGGCCCCATCAGGTAATACTGTCTTACCGCCCGTGACTCCTTCAGCAAATATTAGTTGCCCAGCAATAGCGGGAGATATTTACTCTTTGTCTCCTAATCAATGGATTGGCCCATTAACATTGAGTGGAGCGTCATACGATATAACGTATGATCAAAACTACATTTATATTTGGGATATCAATAATGGCAAAGGCTCTTCTTATAACAACCCTGCCAGTCAGGACACTTTAAATCAATGGAATCCGATTTCAGGAACGCCCTTTACAATCTGTGAAGATGCATCTAGTAATTTTTATGCGGCTTTCTCGCAATGAAAAGAAGTTGTGATCCTAGCGGTTCGAGGNNTAGGATGGGCCAAATGATATTTTGAAACCGTTTGGTCATAGGCATAAGTCGCTGAGATATGCCATTCATCAACATTGTATCTTTCAAAGTTAAGTTTCTCGATGCCGCCCGTTAATATTCCAAGATGCCTATAGATGCTTTCTTGGCTGGTAGAATCAAGGTAATCAATCCTATATGCGGGACTGCCTTGACCATAGTCCCCCGTTGGCCTTAAACGTGGAGTACTTCTGTATTTCTGGGCCAAAGACATCATCATATCATCTCGCCCGATCATATCTGCAATATCCTGAGAAACGAAGTCAATGTGGTAGAGGTTTGGATTTGCTGAGATGAATTCCTTTGTATGAAAACCGTTGCCTCTGACGGGCGCGAAGTGAATGCTAAAGTAGGTCTGACTGAATTTTGTGTTCGATGAAGATGGTTTCACTTCATCAATCAACCATTTCTCCGCTATCCCTCCTTTACGAAACACCAAATAAAGCAAGAGGTCTTGTCTGATGAATGTATCCTCAAGGAATATGTAATCATAACATTCTCGAACTAAAGCTGGCGATGCGTCATGAAAGCCAACTCCTATAACTATCTTACCCCTGCGCCGTAAAGATTCAACCGCAGGAACAAAATCTGCATCACCAGAAAATAGGTAAGCAGTATCCCAAGAATCGATTGTATCAAACATATGTACAGTCAGAGAGGCGTCAATTCCTTTCTCTGAAATGGCTTGCGTTGTCCCCTCCCGACCACAATTTTCACACTTATAGCGTAAAGGTTCTCGCTGCTCGCCCGGGATATTCACATTCCGCGCTGTGACACCTTGAACACTATTAATCTTGCTTATATAGTCTTGGAGATATTTGCCATCAATCCTTTCGCTTGAGGGTCCAATGCGCTCGCCTGAATAGAATATCCATATGCCTGCATAAGTCTCGCTGAGACTTCTCGCTAGTAAATCAAAGTCCAGCCACTCAAGAAAATAATCTCTCAGAATCTTGGTATCTTCTGCACCAGACTTCAATAATCGACTATAGAAATTTGGAAGATCAACAAACAAAGCTGTGTTGGACATAAAAGTCATCCTACTTATTTTTTCTTTCGGCGTTTCTCTTAAGTTCTTTCATTTTCCTTTTCTCACTCTTGGCAAGCCTATCTCAGTATATAACAAAATTTGCCTCTAGCAAATAGCCAAAGGCAAACCAATCTGGTCAAAAGCTCCTCGCCGAGGATTTGAACNNGGCAAAGGCATGTCAAGTGGAGTAAAACAGTGGAGTAAAACAGAAAGATTACTTTTGTTCCTTCGACGCGGCGTTCTTCTTAGCACCCGTCTTCTTTGGATTCGATGGAAGCTTCCTCTTTCGCTGATCCATCCAACGCCAAAAAGCCGGGATGAGCATCGCAGTGATCAGAATACCGGCAATCCACTCCCAGTCCACGGATCCGAGGCGCTGCGCAATGGTAATGTTCACTTCGATATCCGCCTGATATGATTCAATCTCGCGCCAATAATCCTGACCTTGATATTGCACCAACCGATACAGCACCAGCGTCAGCTTTTGCATCCCGCTCTTATGAGCTGTCACCAGCCAGACCCAGCGCGTCGTCTCCGTGCCGCTGACAAGTTGCTCGGGATTATCATGCACGGATTGAATCGCGAACGCCGTGCTATCGTCGGCAATTAAATAAGCTTTCATGCGCGGCGTGATCTGAACGCTGGCGCTGGCAACCTCCCCGCTCGCTCCGCTGGCAGCAACTTGCGTGCTCAATGCTTCCGGCGAGAGCGATGGGTTTAACAAAAGTTCAACGGTGGTGGTTTCACCCAACAGCATGGACTGCGGCTTGTTGTAAGCAATGCTCGCGCTGATGGATTGCTTCAGGATATCGTCAATCTGCGCCAATTGATCCGCGACGGATGGCGTGCTTGCTTCTGCAGTAGGGACCGCGGTTGGAGAAGTCGGAGCTTGGGTGGCTGGAACTTGTGTAACCGGTTCGGTTGTGGGAGCTGGAGCTTCGGTTGGAGCCGGTACTGCAGTGGCGGCAGGACCACATGAAGTCAGCAGAAGCGCAGCGATGACTATAAACGGTTTCAGCCTGAAGGCTTTTATCATCACAACCTCCCATCCATAATCTTACTACGAACTTATGGCTTATTCTGCTGAATTGTATCCATTGAATGCAATAACTTATTTGAGCAGGAAAAAACGAATCCAATAGAAGGCAATCACGCCGCCCCAGATCAATGAATCGACGCGGTCGAACGCGCCGCCGTGGCCAGGGAGGAGATTGCCCGAGTCTTTCATCTGGCCGAAGCGTTTGAAAAGGCTCTCGCCCAAATCGCCGAATAGNNAGCGGGCCATATTTTGTATAAGCGAATGCGAAGAACGCTCCGTAGAAAGTGCCCATGAACACACCCGCCAAATATCCCTCCCATGATTTCTTCGGGCTGAGATGCGGCGTCATGTGATGCTTGCCATAGCGCGCTCCGAAAACATATGCACCCGTGTCTGTCAGCCAGATGATGGGCAATGCGAACATCACCCACCAGGCGCCGTAAGGCAAGGCGCGCAAATCGATCAGATATGAACCGATCCAGCCTAAATAAACAAAACATCCCACCGTCACCAGAAAGTCAAACGCGGCCTGTTCGCGGCCGCGCTCGTAAGCAATGAGATGGACCACCATCGCCAAAAGGACGAGAAAGGTGAAGACGGTTTCCGCCTCGGCGGGCCAAAAGGCGCGCGCCGCGGCAATGGCCAGCGTCCCGCCCACCGATAAATAAACGGACGGCTCGTATTCCGCTTCGCGAAACATTTGCACAAATTCCCATGAAGATAGCACAATAAAGAAACCGATCAGTAGAAAAAATAAAAGCCCCCCAAAGACGATTGCAGGCACAACGATCACAATCAGGACGAGCGCAGTGAGCGTACGCCTAACCATTGTTCTTGTTTGCCACCTCGTCGTAGACTCCGCCGTAGCGGCGGTCGCGCTGGGCGTAAGCCTCAAGTGCACGCCGGTATTCTTTCTTGTCGAAATCAGGCCAGTAGGTTGGCGTGATATACCATTCCGAATAAGCCGCCTGCCAGATCAGAAAATTGCTGACGCGCAATTCGCCTGAGGTGCGGATCACAAGATCAGGATCGGGGACACCGGCGGTATACAGATATTGACTGACCATTTCATCCGTAACCTTTTCAGGTGGAACGCCATCTTTCATCATACGCTGGATGGCTTGAACGATCTCATCCCGTCCGCCATAATTGAAGGCAATATTTAGAATCAGGCGGTCATTGTTTCTGGTCACATCCACTGCATCCAGGACCTTTTCCTGCAAGGTGGGTGCAAGACGTTCCAAGCGCCCGATATGCCGCAACTGGACTCCCTCTTTGTGGAGTTCGGCTAATTCCCGATCAATCACATCTTCGAGAATATTCATCAGCCCCCGCACTTCCTCCGGCGGACGCCCCCAGTTCTCGGTGGAAAAGGCGTAAATGGTCAGATACTTAACGCCGAATTCAACGGAAGCGCGGATGATGCGGCGCAGATTTTCCGTGCCGGCTTTATGTCCCGCCAAACGCGGCAGTCCACGCGAAAGCGCCCAACGCCCGTTGCCATCCATAATGAGGGCAACATGGCGGGGAATTTTTTCAAGAGAGGCGTCAGGGGATGGATTGGACATAAGGCGAATATGTCGTTGCGAGGAGTGCAAGCGACAACACTTGCAATTGCGCCAAGTGCAGGTGAGCCATCTCCCCGAACAGGAGATTGCTTTGCTCCGCACGCAATGACATCATTAAATTTCCATGATCTCGGCTTCTTTCTTTTTGCCGAGTTCGCCAACTTCTTCGATAAACTTATCGGTCATCTTCTGCAAATCTTCCTCGCCGTTCTTCAAATCGTCCTCCGAGATCAATTTCTCCTTTTCGAAGTCGCGCATGTCGTTGTGCGAATCACGGCGAATGTTGCGAATGGCGACACGCGACTCTTCGAGCCGCACATGAACATGCTTGACCAATTCATGGCGTCGCTCTTCGGTCAGCGGAGGCAGGTTGAGGTGGATGACCTTGCCATCGCTATTGGGATTCAAGCCCAGGTCCGAGGCTTGAATCGCCCGTTCGATTTCCTTCAGCGCGGTCGCATCGAATGGCTTGATCATCAGCGAACGCGCTTCCGGCACGCTGATGCTTGCCAACTGCATCAGCGGCGTGGGAGTATCATAATAATTGACCATCAGCCTTTCGACCAACGCCGGGTTGGCGCGCCCCGTGCGGATGGCGGCCAGATCATCACTCAGATTTTTGATCGCACTTTGCATGCGATGTTCAGCGTCTTTCAGAAGGTCTTTAATCATATCGGCCTCCACAAAATGATTTCGTCATAAGGATACACTAAAACAGAAAAATACGCTATGGGAAACGGGATAAAAGAAGACGAGCTTATGCAAATTGCTTTTGTATAAGCCCGCTCATTCCGCGTACTTTCATGCTCATCTACGCGCTGACCAATGTTCCCACTTTATCGCCCTTTAGAGCGCTCATCAACGCCTGCGAATCCCATAGGTTAAGCACCAGAATGGGAAGGTTGTTTTCCATGCACAACGTCACTGCCGTGCTGTCCATCACCTCAAGGCGGCGATTCAAGACTTCGATATATTTCAGTTGATCGAATTGTTTCGCATCCGGATTTTTCTTAGGATCGGAATCGTACACGCCGTCTACTTTTGTGGCTTTGATCACGACATTCGCATCAATTTCAGAAGCGCGCAAGGCCGCGGCGGTATCGGTGGAAAAGAATGGATTGCCGGTCCCCGCGCCGAAGATCACGACGCGTCCTTTTTCGAGGTGGCGGATGGCGCGGCGGCGAATGTACGGTTCAGCCACCNNTCGATGGCCGTCATCACGCGCGTGAACACACCGATGCGTTCCATCGCATCCATCAAAGCCATCGAATTCATCACCGTGCCAAGCATACCCATATAATCGGCAGTGGAACGATCCATGCCGCGTTCCAGGCCCTGCTTGCCGCGCCATAAGTTTCCCGCGCCGATGACCACGGCTATTTCCACGCCCATATCATAGACTTCCTTGACCCGGCGCGCAATGGATTCTGCTTCATCCACATCGATACCGAAACCGGATGGGCCTGCAATCGACTCTCCGCTGAGTTTGAGCAATATACGCTTATATTTTAGTTCGGACATGTTCCACTCTTTCTCCGCTCCCTCAAAGAGAGAGACGGTGGTCAAGTTTCGCTTAAGAAAAAGGCCAACGGAAAGGTTGGCCTTTTATCTCATTCATGATGGACGCTTTCACCCAGCTCCCAACGCTGGAAGCGGCGAACGACCAGATTCTCACCGATCGCGGCAACCGTTTGCAGAAGAAGCTTCTCAACCGTGATGCTTTCGTCGCGAATGTAAGGTTGGCGCAGAAGGACGACTTCATCTTTGAATTTTTCAAGACGGCCTTCCACGATCTTCTCCATGACTGAATCAGGTTTGCCTTCTTCTTTCGCGCGGGCGCGGGCAATCTCCGCTTCGTGGTCCAACTCAGCCGCGGGAATTTCCTCAGCCTTGATATATTTTGGGGCCGAAGCCGCGATCTGCAA
>PLNY01000178.1 GCA_003141915.1 Anaerolineae bacterium
CCTTTGCATTCGAGGCCGATATCGGCGCCGAGTCGGACCACTGTCCATTCGTAGGAACCACAAGGGTGCGGCTTGCGCAAACGCAGGAGATCGTTGAGCTGGAGATCGGGGAGCATGAGACAATTGAGAGTTGCGTGAAAAGATTATACCGCGCCGCGTCTCATCAGCGGCAGGACAATCTGTGATAAACTTTGAACGTTTGTTATTTCCTGTTGGAGGGAACCAATGTCTGCACGCAAAACCTATTCCATTAAAATTGCCGGTTTGAAACGCAACCTGCGCTTGTTTCAGATCAAGCCCGGATTGCGGATCGCCATTCTAAATATCCTTGGCGATACCGAACTGGTCCAAGCCTGCGCGCGTGAATTGAGCAAACGACTCAAGAGCGTGAAATTTGATATCCTCGTGACGGCTGAGGCCAAATCCATTCCTCTGGCTTATGCGCTTTCCGTTGCGACGAAGAAACCGTATGTCATCCTGCGCAAAACCTACAAGCCGTATATGGGCGATGCGTTAACGGCGGAGACTCTTTCGATTACCACCGGCGAGCCTCAATTCCTGATCTTGGATGAGAAAGATCGCAAGCTGATGAAAGGCAAGAAGATCGTTCTGGTGGATGATGTGATCAGCACCGGTTCCACGTTGCAGGGAATGCGCATGATCGCAGAGAAGGCTGGCGCAAAAATTGTCAAGGAAGCCGCGATCTTAACCGAGGGAGAACGTTCGAAGTGGGACGAAATCATTTCGTTGGGACATTTACCGTTATTTACGGATTGATCGTTAAAGTCCAAATTTTATATACAGCTTGATGGAGTAGCGCCATGCTTATCATTGCCAGCGATATTCATCTTACCGATGGGACCTGCGCCAAGTCCATTTCGCCTAGCGCGTTCCATTTGTTTGCGGACCGCCTGCGTGAGACGGCTTATCAGGCTTCATGGCGCAAGGATAATCTATATCGTCCGGTGGATGGGATTGATCTCGTTTTGCTGGGCGATATCCTCGACCCGCTTCATTCCACGCGTTGGCTGGATACGCAGCCCGGCGATGCAAACTACATCCGACCCTGGGTTGACCCGACAAAAGCTGGATACGATTCCAAGCTTCGTGAAGTGACGCACGCCATCATCGACGCGAATGCCGAAGGTCTGGATGTCATCAAGAAACTGACTCAACCAGGCGCTCTGACGATTCCGCCGGCGAAGCGCAATGGAAAGCCGGCTTTAAAATCACGCACACCGGTCGCCGTGCCTGTGCGCATCTATTACACCATCGGCAACCATGACTGGTATTACCATCTTCCAGATCAACGTTTCGATGGAATACGACAGAACATTATTGATGCTCTCGGACTCAATAATCCGGCGGACATCTTCCCTTATGAGATGGATGAGTATGAGCCGCTCAAAGACCTTGGAGCGCGCTATAAAGTTTTGATGCGTCACGGCGATTATTACGATCATTTCAATTTCAATCCGGAAAAAGGCCGGGACTTTGGAACGCTCGGCGATGTCTTCGCTATGGAAGTGCTGAACCGCTTCCCGGTCGAGGTGCAGAAGCGGTTGGGGAATCAATTGCCCGACGGAATCCTGGACGGTCTGCGCCGCATTGTCAACGTGCGGCCGGTGCTGGCAACTTCTTTATGGATCGAAAGCCAGATCGAGGAACATGCCGGTTCGCCCGCTCTTGAAGCGGAGTTGAAACAGATTTGGAATCAAGTCTGCGACGAGTTCCTGGATAACGATTTTGTCCGCCAGGCGCACAAGGCGCTCAAGTTCGATACCGTGGACGCGTTAAAGGTCGCGATAAAGATCGCGGATCGCACATCCTTTACCACGATCAATGAACTGGTCAATTGGCTGCGCGATAAAATGGGAAGCGGCGAGATTTCTTTCGCGGCACATGCCTTAAACGAACAAGCCGTGCAAAAGGAACAGGCGCGCTTTGTCGTATATGGTCATACGCATTTTCACGAGGTCGTTCCATTGGACGCCTACGGTTATCTCTCCGATCCCGAAAGCCAGATTTATATCAACTCCGGCACCTGGCATTCGTATTACGCCATCGCCGCGAAAAATCATCTTAAGATTCACCAACCCGATGAGTTTGTCCCGTATCAGTCCATGACGTATCTTGCGTTCTACAAAGATGACGAGCGCGGCGGCAGAAGTTTTGAAGCATGGTCCGGAACGTTTGCATAAAACTAAAACAATCCTTCAATTCATACTCTAGTAAAATCAAGGGATGACTTTCAAACGTTCATCCCTTTTTCTTTTTATCTTCTCCGTCTTTTTGCTTGGGTGCCAGCCGAAGATAAAGAGCACGACTTCGCGAAGCACCCTTTTGGGGCTTCCACCGACGCAAACGGTCGCGCCGACTCTTGAAGCGACTGCAACCCTTGAGCCAACCGAGACTCCCATTCCCGCTCTCGCACCGCGCGACTTCACTGAAAACTTTGACTCATCTTCATCTTATTGGACAACCTTTGGCACGAATAATGTTGCACCCGATGTTCAACTCCAGAATGGTTTTTTGGTTTTCAATCTAAACAAGACCAACACTTGGGCAGATACCATTTATAACGCGCAAACTTATCAGGATGTGCGCGTGGACGCGCAGGTCGAAGTCCGCGCCGGAAATGATGGCGCGGTTGGAATCGTTTGCCGTTACAGCCAGGCA
Source organism: Anaerolineae bacterium (assembly GCA_003141915.1). Classification (GTDB taxonomy): domain Bacteria; phylum Chloroflexota; class Anaerolineae; order Anaerolineales; family Villigracilaceae; genus Fen-1038. The sequence continues at coordinate 2,680 of PLNY01000178.1, forward strand.
AACGGCTGGTATGAATTCAACATTTATGCCGATCAGACTTACACGATTATGTACGGTCAATGGCTTTCGCCCGGCATTGCGCGTTATATGCCGCTTCACATCACAGGTTCGGAGAAAATAAAAACCGGTGCGAATCAGATTGGATTAGCATGTCAAGGAGATGCACTGACGCCTTATATTAATAATGTGCGGATGATAACGTATGAAGATAATAAGGTCGGATTGAAGGACGGCAGCATCGGCTTATCGGCTTCTTCGTTTTCCAATGTGCCTTTTATCGCCGCGTTCGATTGGGTGAAGGTAAGCGAGCCGTAACCCTGCCCCACCCAGCCTCCCCCAAATCTGACAATGAAAATTTTGTACACGGATTTAAATTCTGTATCGCGGATTTGGGGGAGGTGCCCGAAGAGCGGTAGGGGCAAGCGGGCTAATAAATTTTCTATACAGCGTTAACGTTTTTCTTGCATCCATCGAGTATGCTATATAAAAATTACTCAATGTCGTTGCCAGGAGCTGCATCGCAATGACATAACGATGAAGGAGTGTGAGCTATGGGAAAAATTATTGGGATCGATTTGGGAACGACCAACAGCGTGGTTGCCGTCATGGAAGGCGGCACACCGACCGTGATCTCCACTGCTGAGGGCGGACGCTTATGTCCGTCAGTGGTGGCGTTCAACAAAAATAATGAACGCCTCGTCGGTCAGACCGCGAAGCGGCAGGCCGTCGTTAATTCCGAGAACACAGTCTATTCCATCAAGCGCTTCATCGGCCGCCATTACGAAGAGACCGAAGTGGAACGCAAGATGGTTTCTTACGAAGTGGTCAAAGGCAATGCGGATGATGTGAAGGTCAAGATTCCGATCACGGGACGCGAGTACAGCCCGCAGGAAATCAGCGCTATGATCTTGGCAAAACTGAAATCAGATGCGGAAGCATATCTCGGCGAACCGGTGACGCAAGCGGTCATCACCGTTCCCGCTTATTTTAACGATAGCCAGCGTCAGGCCACGAAGGACGCGGGCCGGATCGCGGGACTCGATGTCCAACGCATCATCAACGAGCCGACAGCGTCCGCGCTGGCGTATGGACTCGATAAAAAGAAAAACGAAACGATCCTCGTCTTCGACCTCGGCGGTGGAACATTCGATGTATCCGTGCTGGAAGTCGGCGAGGGCGTGATCGAAGTCAAATCCACCAACGGTGATACGCACCTCGGCGGCGATGACTGGGATCAGCGCATTGTCAATTGGGCCGCGGATGAATTCAAGAAACAGCAAGGCGTTGATATCCGCAATGACCGCCAGGCGTTACAGCGTCTGCGCGAAGCCGCGGAGAAAGCCAAGATTGAGTTGTCAACTGTGATGGAAACAGAAATCAATCTGCCGTACATCACGGCGGACGCGTCCGGACCGAAGCACATGCAATTGAAGTTGAGCCGCGCCAAGTTTGAGCAGATGACCGAAGACTTGATCAATCGCTGCCGCAAGCCGTTTGAGAGCGCATTGAGCGACGCGGGTATGAAGCCATCCGATTTGAATGAAGTCGTTTTGGTCGGCGGTTCGAGCCGCATGCCGATGGCGCAGGATTTGGTGCGCAACCTGACGAACGGCAAAGAGCCGAACAAGGGCGTCAATCCCGATGAAGTGGTAGCAATCGGAGCGGCGATCCAAGGCGGCGTGCTCGGTGGCGAAGTCAAAGATATTTTGTTGCTCGATGTGACTCCGCTTTCGCTGGGCGTCGAGACAATGGGCAGTGTGATGACCAAAATGATCGAACGCAACACTACCATCCCCGTTCGCAAGACCGAGACGTATTCAACGGCGGCGGATAATCAAACTGCCGTGGACATCCATGTCTTGCAAGGTGAACGACCGATGGCTGGCGATAATATGTCGCTTGGACGATTTAGACTCGATGGCATTCCACCGGCTCCGCGCGGCATTCCGCAAGTGGAAGTGACCTTCGATATCGATGCGAATGGCATTCTGCATGTGACTGCCAAAGATAAAGCCACCGGCAAAGAACAGAAGGTGACCATCACGGCTTCGACGAATTTGAATAAGAACGATATTGATCGCATGGTGCAGGAAAGCCGACAGCATGAAGCCGAAGACAAGAAGCACCGCGAGTTGATCGAAGCGAAGAACAACGCCGATAACATGGCGTATCAATTGGAAAAGACTCTGCGCGAGCTGGGCGATAAAGTTCCATCCGCGGAACGCTCGAACATCGAAGGCAAGATCAACGATCTCAAGCAAGCCGCGCAGACGGACGATCTCAATCGCATCAAGAAAGCCACGGACGATGCGCAGAACGCCTTCCACGCGTTGAGCCAGCAGTTATATGCTCAAGGTCAGCCGCAACCGGAAGGTCAGGCTCAAGGACAAGCGCAACAAGGCGGATCATCTTCATCGTCCAATGATGGCGAAGTGATTGATGGTGAAGTGAAAGAATGATACCTTTAGGTGTCATTGCGAGGAACGACACTTGCACGTGCGCTGCAAGTGCAGGTGAGTGACGAAGCAATCCCCTGTTTAAAAGTGAGTTGAGATTGCTTCGTCGCCGCACTCGCCGTTTGAGGCTCGCGGCTCCTCGCAACGACATATTACACTACAAACGGGCGATCATCTTTTGATGGTTGCCCGTTTTGCCTTGCATGGAGTCCATGTAAGCGATATAATCTATTCAGGATGGCAATCCACTCCTTCGGCGACCCCGCCACCGTAGACTTATATCACGGCAGAAAAACATCCCGCGTGCGACGCTTCTCGCCGGATGTCATCCGAGTTGCCATCCGCAAACTGGATATGTTGAACGCTGCGCAAGTTATTAGCGACCTTCGTTCCCCGCCCGGAAATCATCTTGAAGCGCTGCGCGGCGACTTGAAAGGTTTTTATAGTATTCGCGTCAATGACCAATGGCGTATCATCTTCCAATGGTCGGACGGCGCGCATGATGTTTCGCTGACAGATTATCATTAAAGGAGATCAATGATGCTACCTGAGAATCGCATTCCCACACATCCCGGCGAAATATTGCTGGAAGAGTTCCTTAATCCACTTGGCATTTCGCAGGTTACGTTTGCGAGTCACATCGGCGTGTCTATCCAGCGTGTGAATGAGATTGTCAATAGCAGGCGCGGCGTCACACCTGAGACAGCCTGGTTGTTTGCGCAAGCGCTTGGCACATCGCCCGAATTTTGGTTAAACCTGCAAACGAATTACGATCTTGCTCGCTCTCGTCCAAAGAAGCGCGTGGCGCGGATGGCGATAGCGGCGTAAGCCGAATGATGGCGAAGTGATTGATGGTGAAGTGAAGGAATAAATGCATCCTTCGGCGACTCATGTCGCCGAAGCAGGCGAAATGCGCTGGATGCGCACTCGCCTAGAAAACGCAAACAGGCGATCATCGTGATATGGTCGCCTGTTTTGTTATATAATTCAAATGAGCAAGAAATCTCTCAGAGCTTAATTCTCCAAAGGATTTACCATGAACATCTCTGAACTTTTCACCGATCAATCACTTGTAGCTAAGATTCAGAAACGCTTGCCTGAATTATTTTATTTGGCGGAATTGGAAAGTTCTCGTGCTGGAAAAGTTGGAATGGAAGTTGGGTCGGTTAGAGAGAAGATCCTTATCGCATTACTTCTCTATAAATTCGGTGAGCAAAATGTCGAAACTGATTTGCCAATCCATGAACCTGAGGCTGATGTGATTGTGTTTGGCAAAGCACTTTCGATAAAAACGATGACAGGCACAACATTCAAAAGCGTCAAACTTATTTGGACTGTTGATGCAGAACAGGCAATTGAATTTTCTCATCGATATGTTCCAAGTTGTGATATGTTGCTTGTTCAAGTCAATTGGGATAATACTGGTGGCGTCTTTTTATTTTCACAAGAAGGACAAATCGAAACTCTCGAGAAAATGGGAAGGGCAGAATATATCAAACTACCAAAGCCTGGCACAAATCCTCGTGGCGTTGAATTGTCCGCAAAGGCGTTGGATATTTTATCCAAACACCCGCAGACGCTTAAATTTCCAGTACAATGGCATAGAACAAAGGTAGAATACAATCCTTATCGGCGATGGCTTGACTTCTGGCAAGAGGAATGAGAAATGAAAAAAGGTTCAAAAACAAGTAAGTTTGGTACAACCTCGAGAGTTAACCATGACTCTTCGGATTACGNNAGTTCCCTGTTGAATACGAAAACAAAATCATTTTGGGCACCTCAGAGAACATGAAAGAAATCCCTGACAACTCTTTGCATTTAATGGTCACATCGCCGCCTTACAATGTCTCCAAAGAATACGATGAAGATTTATCACTGAAAGAATACTTACAACTTTTACGAAACGTTTTTACGGAAACCTATCGCGTGTTAGTTTACGGTGGGCGCGCTTGTGTCAATGTGGCTAATCTCGGAAGAAAGCCGTACATTCCACTTTCAGATCATATTTCTCAAATGATGATTGATATCGGCTTCAAGATGCGGGGAGAAATCATTTGGGCAAAAGGCGCAGGCGCAGGTGTTTCAATGGCATGGGGCAGTTGGCAGTCAGCGTCGAATCCAGTTTTGCGCGATACGCACGAATATATTCTTGTTTTCTCAAAAGGCGTGTTTGATCGTAAAAAAGGTGATAAAGAAAACACAATCACCAAAGAGCAATTTATGGAGTGGACAAAATCAGTATGGACGATGAATCCAGAATCGGCAAAGAAAGTAAAACATCCTGCGCCGTTTCCTCTTGAATTGCCATACCGCTTGATTCAACTTTACACTTTTAAAGGCGATATTATTCTTGACCCGTTTATGGGAAGTGGTTCAACGGCTATTGCAGCATTGAAATCGGAAAGAAAATATGTTGGTTACGATGTTGATCTCGAATACATCAAAATAGCCGAAGAAAGAATAACACCATATAAACAGCAATTGGTTATGAACCTGTAATTTACAACTCCCCTCCCAATGACATGAGGAAAGTTTGATTATTTCTTTATCTTATACCCCAATCGCTTCAACACATTCTCGTTATTGCGCCAATCTTTTTCCACCTTCACGCGCTCAATTGTTGGAGCGTGTCTACAATGACCTGTGGTTCCAAACGATGTGTCCAATCCGCATCCACTGATGCAAGTTTGATCATGCCATCAGGCGCGATAATAAATGTACCTGTGATCGGCAATTCCCAGGCGTTATCGCCATTATATTGGGGAAGGTTGGCAGAGGTACCGCGCTGATCTTCAGGTATCGACCATACTAGATGATACATCCGCGCAACCTGATTACCGAGGTCGCTCAAAACAGGATAAGTTAATTCTTTATGTTGAACAGTAAGTAGTGTATTATCAGGATTCTGCGGAGAAACCGCGACCAGGGTCGCATGAAGCGCATTAATTTCAGGTAATATTTTCTGATAGGCGCGAAGCGTGAGGTTACAGAAGGGGCACCAATCACCGCGATAAAAAGTCAACACAACCGGACCGTGCGCCAGCAACGCAGATAAAGAGACAAGTTTGCCATAAGCATCAGGTAATATGAAGTCGGGTGCGGTTTCACCAGTCTTAAGACTTTTATCAGCGATACCAGATTCAACTAATTGCGCACGCCGCGCTTTACTTCGTTCCTGAACTTCCGGCGAAACCCGACTCGCCGATTGCGCTTGAAACGCCTCGATTTGCTCTCGAAGCGTTGGATCAATACCGTCACTCATAGGATTTACAACTCCAAGAATAGTATGCCAGTCGTCTAATATAAAGCTTGGATAGATTCATTGGCAGTATTCTTACGAGACGATTTGACGTTTAAAGTCAGCTAGCCTATTTTGAGAATCTAAATTTACTTTTTTATCTTATCCCCCAATCGCTTCAACCCATTCCCTTTATTACGCCAGTCTTAACCAAAGTGCATTGCCACGCCGACGATCAACGCGATCTGTCCCAGATGATACGCGACGATATTCAATAAGCGCCCGTTCTGAATCGGCGCCACGAATCGATTCCATGCCAGGATCAGATCGGAAATATAAAACAGGAACGCGCCCACACTGACGAGAGCGGTAGCGTTCGTTTGCCAGGCTGGGTCAGCGAGTGTCCGCACGGCAAAGAACAGCATGATGCTGATGGTCAAAGCATAAATCACCACAGGCAGGATTAAGCTGTTCATTCCTTTCGATCTCAAGGCGGGGATCAATCTTTGCAAAATCCGAACCGCGCTCAGGAGAATCATAAAGGCAAAGAGAATATCCCAAATATTCGCAGGGGCGGCATGGATACTGAATCCGATGATATAAGCAACGTGAGCCAGCAGGAACGCGATCAATCCCGGCAGGAAGAAACGATCGGGTGGAAGCAGGAGTGTATCCCCGAGCAATGAAAATACAATCCCGATTCCGAACCACAACACAGCGCCATGAAGTCTTGTCCCTGCATAAAGCCATGCGAACAGGAAGATCATCGCCGCCGGTTTGGCAAACATCTCCACCTTGCTCCACGCTTTGAAAGTCGCGATCCAATCAAGGATCGCTGAACCAAACACGAACACAAGCAAAGCAACCATTGTTCCTCCGAACTACTTCTTGATTCTATACCCTAATCGCTTCAACATATTCTCGTTATTGCGCCAGCCAAACTCAAAAGTCCCGGTGCTGGCCTGTCTTACAGGCCATAGCATGTTCGTCTGCCCATGATCCGGTCTCGGTTCGATATGCCTATATGTTGTCTATAAGCTAAATCCGTGTTCTATTTGTTTAATTTCTCCAGCATCCTCTCCGCTTCCTTATACGCCACCTTGTAATAATACGGCGGACCATCGCAAGTGGCGAGTGTAGCGTAAGAGTCTGTAGGTCAGTATTGCGTATACCCCCAATGGACTATTTTAGGAAACGCTCGCTCTGGCTAGAATTGTCCTCCACGAAAGGAAACCCGAAATGAAAAAAAGGATCATCCCATTCCTTGCAACCTTCTTCGGCTCGATTTGTTTTGGTTTACTGTTTATCGTCGTTTTTGTGAATGCCACCCAGGTCAACTGCATCCGGCAACCGGCCGGGACCTACACCTGCCAACTGCGTACACTGTTTCTTGGCAGGTTCCCCACCTTCAATCGCATCGTCCAAAACGTGACGGGCATCAACATGGCAGAGAACGATGACGAGCACGGCGTCTCTTACCGTGCGGAGTTTGCCACAACGGACGGCGGTTCGGTTCCGCTCGACACAAGTTGGGATTCGGACTATGATCCCGTGGCACAACAAGTGAACACAATTGGTTCTCAAATAGCATCGGGTGCAGATCAAGTTCAATACACGGCCAACCCGCCCTGGTGGGTGTTGTTCCTCATCGTTGGTCTGATGATCATGATGATGTTGCTTTCCCCGCTGTTCTTTCTGCGAAGATAAGCTACCCCCTTCGGCGCTACGCGCCACCTCCCCCAAATCCCGAAGGTATTTGGGGGAGGCAGGTGGGGGCCTATTTTAATTTCTCCAGCATCCTCTCCGCTTCCTTATACGCCACCTTGTAATAATACGGCGGACCATCGCA
>PLNY01000032.1 GCA_003141915.1 Anaerolineae bacterium
ACGTGAATCCGTCCGGCAAACTGACGTGCACCTATCCCAAACAACTGATGGATTCGCCCGCACACGCCTTGGACACCTATCCCGGCACGAACGAGACGTTGTTCTACAAGGAAGGGCTATTGGTCGGTTACCGATGGTTTGATACCAAGAACATCGAACCGCTGTTTCCCTTCGGGTTCGGCTTGAGTTACACGACGTTTGAATATTCCAATCTGAAACTTACTACCGGTGGAGACACCAACGCGCCACTCGTGACGGCGGAGTTTGACATTGCCAACACCGGTTCACGCGCCGGCGCGGAAGTCGCGGAACTTTACGTGCATCAGGCAAATCCAAGCCTGCCACGACCGGAAAAGGAATTGAAGGGATTCATAAAAGTTTCCCTGAAGGTCGGTGAAAAAAAGACCGTCTCGATCCCACTGAACCGCGACGCATTCGCATTTTATGATCCAGCCAAAAATGGTTGGGTTGCCGAGCTGGACAACTTCAAAATTTTGATTGGCGGTTCCTCACGCGACATCCGTCTCCAAGGCGACTTCAAACTTGCACAAGCCATCGCTTATAAATAGTCGCTCCTGAAAAACTCGGGGATTTCGGCGGGGCAAGGGCCTCGCAAGCCGTCAGCGTTGCGTCAGTTTGCCTGGGTATTGTTTTCTTTGCGTTTTTCTTCCTTATATTTTCTCATCAATTCTGCGATGTCCGGGTAGCCCTCATTCTCGGCTACAATGGGTGGTGTCGTTCCACTGCTATCCTTTGCGTTTATATTGGCTCCTTTGGCTAATAACATTTCTACAATATCCTTGTTGCCGCCAAACGCGGCATAATGCAACGGTGTCCAGCCGGTCTCTTCGGTCGTTTGTATCTCCGCGCCATTGGCGATGAGAAATTCTACAAAATCCTTGTGGGCAAATCGGGCTGCAATATCCAAAGCGGTAAGACCGTCTTTCTTTTTTGCATTGATGTCAGCGCCTTTGCTGACCAGCAGTTTGGCTATTTCAAGATGGTTCGGGCTGACAGCAACCAATAAGGGGGTATTACCATTTTTAGCTTTTGCATTAACATTGGCGCCTTTGGCGATAAGCAATTCCGCTATGTCCTTCCCGCCTTTGCCTGTCCTTGCGGCGGCAAATAATGGTGTCTCATCCTGGCTGCCTTTTACGTTGACATCAGCGCCTTTGGCGATGAGCAACTCGACAATTTCCTTGTTTTCTCCCCACACTGCGCCAATCAATAGAGGCGGGGAATTAGAGGACTCACTATTTATAGTGGCGCCTTTGTTAATGAGCAATTCCACGATATCCAGATGTCCTTTTAATGCAGCGAAGAATAATGGCGTCGGTTTTTTGGGGGAGCCGGCATTAACATCCGCTCCTTTCTCAAGGAGAAAGTTCGCCATCTCCGTCTGCCCGCTGAATGCCGCGCAGTGCAGTGGTGTAAAACCGTTTTGCATGGCAGTATTAACCGTATCCGTCCGCATCCAAAGAATATCGTCTTTCAGGAAATCCTTTACATGTCCAATATCTCCCATGGCCGATGCCATGAAAATGTCGACTTTGGCGCCTTTGGCTATGAGGAGATTTTCCATGTCCTTGTTATTATTGAGAGCAGCGACAAGCAATGGCGTCGCGCCAGAAGCATCTTTTGCTTCTATGCCCGCCCCCTTGGTGATGAGCAGTTCAGCCATATCCAAGTAGCCGAACCAAGCTGCCAGATGCAGCGGGGACCCGCCGTCCGAAGCCTTCGCGTTGATGTCGGCACCATTGGCGAGCAGCAGCGACGCTATATTCGTATATACTCTGGGATAATCTACTTTCTTTGTGATGTCTTTTACCTCATTGAATTTTTTGAAACCGGAGGTATCGAACATTCCCCGTATGTCTTCATGCCCTTTAACAACAGCAAAGAACAGCGGGGTAAAATTAGCATCCTTCGGCCATTTGGCATTGATATCGGCGCCCTTGGCGATAAGCGCTTTGACTTCCTCAAGATTGCCTTCATACGCAGCTTTGTGCAGCGCAAAAATCTCGATACCGGTTACGGATTGAACCGATTGGACATTGTTATTTGTTGTATTTACGTCAGCAAAAGCAGCGGGTATTAAAGAAATACACACCGTCAAAAACAGGATTCGTTTCATTTGGATTTTCCTTTCGTTTTTACAGGTTCTTCATTTTTCAGCCGCGAAAACGGCGTAGCTGTGGGGCAACAGATGGACATTGAATGATAGGCGGTTTTCGCCCAGAAACTGCGGGTTTCGTTCAAAGCCCGGTGGCCGTTCCGGTTCCTGACCGGTTATCTCCTCGCCTGTGACCAGATTGTGCAGTTTGGTGAAACCGCCAGCCATGAAAACTTTCACGTCGGTTTCAGCCGGCAGAAATGATTCCACGATGAATGTGTTGTTGTCATATGCGAACAAAGCCACCTGACTTGAGCTATCCATGCGAACAGGGAAACCGCGCATTACATAATTTTTAATCGCGCTCGTGACAGCCGGCGGCAACCGGTACAGATCGGCGAAATTGTCCGGTATCGTCAAAANNAAGCTGCTCAAATACTGGTGCGCGAGAATTTTGCGGTCGGTATAGCGCAACTCCACGATGTCCTCGATTCCCCTGCCCTGCAACGCGCGGAGCAGCCCGGACGTGATAACGACAGATTTTCCGGCGACCAATTGCTTTTTTATTTTCGCAACGATGTCGGGATCGGACTTAGCCGATTCGGTTAAAAGCACCATGTTCGCGTTCGTCGGAAATTCAGGATAAAGTTCAATTGGAATGCCAATCATGCCCAAATAATTGTGTAGGAAATCTTCGCCGGTGGATTGATAGGGTTTGTAACTGGCAATGCCAATGGGGTTGCCAAGTTTGCCTAGGAATGGATCCACCTGTTCCAAGGAATATCCTGCGACACGGGCCATGGTGGAATTCGTCAATCCAAGGAACGCGTTGGGTTGAAACGTTTTCAGCATTTGATCGTAATCAAAGCTCGTGTGCAAATTCTGCCAAGCCTCGCGGTCACCCGGGTGTATGGGCTGCAATAAGTTCGCCCAATTGAACAGCATTATTTCCGGCACCTTGGCGAACATCGTGTCCCAAAGCTGTTCGGCATAGCGGTCAATATACCGAACGCTGTAGGTGTCCACCCAGCCGCCGCCGTTGCCGCCGGGCTTGATGTTCTCGAAGTAACGAAAGATTTCGTAGCTCTCGTATTGCTGCAAACGCTGGTCGGTGACGACCGGGTCGCGCGTTTCCGTGCCGGTGTAAATGCCATCGAACAGTTTGGATTCCTTGTCGAGGTCGTATCCAAGCCCCTGAAAATGTTCGTACCAATTGGGGAATTTGATGATGAG
>PLNY01000088.1 GCA_003141915.1 Anaerolineae bacterium
AGACCGCCGCCGAGTTTGGTTATCCCCACCTGCACGCGCAAGCCCGTCAATCGCTGCGGGATGCTGCCGCTGTTAACGCAACCCGCTGGACGCTCTATCAGCGTTTGTGCGAGACAGGCTTGCCGGTTGAATGCGGTACAGGCGGACGAACAAAATTCAATCGTGTCTCCCTCGGCTTGCCTAAAGCGCATTGGGTGGATGCGGCCTGTGTGGGCGAGTCGGGCGCAAACGTACAAATCCATCCGGCCCTCTCCCCGCTTATCATCCGCGCCACGGGGCACGGTTCGCGCCAGATGTGCCGCATGGACCGATACGGTTTCCCGCGCACGCGGGCGAAAGGAACACGCCGTGTTCACGGTTTCCGGACAGGAGATATGGTGCGCGCCGTTGTGCCGGGCGGCAAAAGGGCCGGCACGCATACCGGACGGGTCGCCGTGCGCTCTTCCGGGAGTTTCAATGTTTCCGCTCCCAGCGGAACGCTGCAGAGGATTGGCTGGCGATATTGCCAGCTTCTTCACTGTGCCGATGGCTATGCTTATTCATTTGAATCGAAAGGAGGTGGCCTCTCCCCTCACTGCTAAAGCAGGAGGTTTCCATGCCGTGTTATCGATGATGTACTGTTGCCGGGAAAAGAGTCTTTAACGAACAAGGCGTAGTACAGGTTTATTCCTGCGCTACGCCTTGTTTTGTTTAAGGCTGGATACAAAAAGATGATCCGCCGAGTTGCACCTCAACGGATCAGAAAGGATTGTGACATGAACGAGTATACCATTCTCCACGAGTTTTGCAAGTCAGATCTTTCCAACTTACTCCACCTGCCGGCTTGCGCGTGATTAAAATGGTTTCTCGTTCCTAACAAATAAGTCCCAATTGATTCTATTTTTTCCGTTGGTTGTTTTTCGGAGGGAGTGGTGGGTGGGCGGCCCTTAAAGGGCTGCCCGGATGTGTGATCATGCCATAGAAGGGTCACTATTTAATTCCATTCTATGAAAGGACAAAACACCATGAAAACTATGGCGCTCACATGCGTGCTAACGGCTATTGCATGCTCATCGCCGGCTCATCTGCTTTGGGTCGCGATGAATATGTCAATGAGCATCGCACATCTATTGATTCACTAACAATCGATTCCATCAACTCATAAGCCGGCTCCGCGAATGCAGGCCGGCTCGAAACTGCCCCGGCGATTTCCCGTCGTCGGGGCAGTGCCATTTAACACGGCTTTCCTCATCAGCGTTTGGCTTGCCGTGAATCAGAACTTCATATAAGGAGAACAAAATGTGCAACTATTCCAAGAACTATGCAGAGTCTTCAGACGATGGCAAACATGCTGCTCGATTGTCAAAAGAAGACAAGATCCGGCTTCAACGACGAACAGCAAAACACGAGACACTTGTCGATCGCAGGCAAGAAGCTGCTGAGAAAAAGGATGCAGCAAAAACACAATAGCGTTCTTGAAATATATGCGTCTATTCCGTGCCGGCTCCGCGAACGCAGGCCGGCTCGGCGCCGCCCCTCCGGCTCCCCATCGTCGGGGCGGCGCGATGTAAACACGGCTTTCCTTATCATACGTTTTAGGGTTGCCGCGACTCAGATTTTGATATAACAACAAAGGACAATAAAATGTGCAACTATTCCAACTCGTACTCAGATTATTCAGACGACAGCAAACATGCTACTCGATTGTCAAAAGAAGACAGGATGCGGCTTCAACGAAAAGCCGAACACAAAAAAGCGCATCGTCAAGGTCTGAATCTAGCAAACCCGGAGGAACGAGATGCAGACAAAAATCTATCACAACAGCCTCTCCCCTAGTGAGACATTGGAAGAGGCAATAAGAGTCATCGGCTACAAGCCGGTGAGCAACAAGCCCACTCAGAAAGGCTGGATAACATTCTGGTGTCCCTTCCATGATGACATTGGCAGGAAGGGACACTCTGGCCGACCGAACTTCGGCTTGAATGTTGAGAGCGGAGGCTGGACTTGCTTTGTATGCGGGCGATCAGGAGGCTCTCTCGCGAGATTGGCAAAAGAGCTGGGGAAAGAGTATGTCCCTCGCACCATCCCCGACAACCTGACGTATTATGCACCTGCTCACGAGAGTCACGTGAACTCCGTTTCCGAAGCGTTGGATGCGTGCAGGGCGAACTTCATACGTTCTCCTGCCAAGGTATACGTCAGGGACCGCGGAGTCAGACCGTTGGTTGCTGCGATTTATGGCTTGGGGTATGGAATACCCAACCCGGCTGTAGGTCAGGGCACATACCAAGCCGCTCTTGAATCTGGCCTGGTGATGAAGAAGAGCGGCATCTGGCTGTGGGCAGAGTCGATGGTNNTTCAAGGTGGAACAAAATCATCGCACGTGGGGGAACCGAACGGTCCCTCTTGGTTCCTGGCGCATCGGGCCGGCCACACAGACAATCCTGGTTGTGGAAGGCCTGTTCGATATGCTTGTGACGGCGCAAATCATTCAAGATAAAAAGCTGCAGAGAGAAGTATGCGCCGTTTACACGAATGGTGCGATGGTCGCCAGCCCAATGCTCAAGTGGTTCAAAGAACATGCTCAGCAATATGACTTTGTGCTTATCCGTGATCCGGATGAGGCAGGTCGCTCCTGGGAGAATCACTTGAAAGATGCGCTGGCAGATGGCAAGCCCATCACGCTTACACCGCCTGATCATCTGGATCCGGACGAAGCCTTCCTGAGCGGATGGTGGCCGTCTGGAATATAGATGAAGAAGAAAAGGAGGAGGTGCTGTCCAACAACATGGGCAACAACACACAATATTGCGGCATCCCTCAGTAATTATGAAGCCGCAGTAGGTACAAGTGCCATCCTTGCGGATGGCACTTGTACGTATTCCTCCTGTGAACATTGCTCAATGATCGAGTGCGCGTGCATGGTCTAACATATTCAGCGGTTTTGCTCTTTACGCACGAACAAAAATGTCCCAATAAATAGGAATACCAGAAAAGCAACTGTCATCAATGTTAGGTTATAAACCGGCCCTTGCAAAACAGCGTTTACATAATCTGTGCGTCCGAGATAAAAGATGTCGCGCGTCAAATCTACCGCATAACGCATCGGTGAAATGCGAGAGAGAAAGTCGAGATACCAAGGCAGGGATCGAATCGGATTAAACACACCAGCCAGAAAGAACTGCGGTAGCATGATATAGGGAAAAACTTGATCTGCGGTCCGCCGGTTGTTCAGGTTTGAGAGGATGATCACTCCAAAAGCTGCGCCGAATAAACAGATCACTATGCCGGACCAACCCAAACCAATCAACTGGCCAAAAGAGAATCTTACTCCGGCCAGGAACCCAAAGACTAGAATGCCAAGCGCCTGTGTCATCGCCACCAAGGTCTCGCCGAGGATCTTGCCTAGAATAATCGTATAGCGGGAAATGGGTGAGACAAAGACCTCCTGACTGAAGTCGTTCTCGCGGTCGTCTATCAGCGAGACCACGCCCATCGAGGCAGACTGGAACAAAGTTTGTGCAAAGACGCCGGTAAAAACATAGGTGATGTAATCAAAGCTCGAACCTGTTCCAAAAGTACTCTGCAGACTCCCACCCAGGACGACGATGAATAACAGCGGGAACATGAGTTCGGAAATCANNCGCGCAGCAACTTGAGCAGGTCGCGATATGCGAGGGTCAGGACGGCATAGATTTCTCTCATGGCTCTTTGATAATCTCCAGGTAGGCATCTTCGAGTGATGGATCGTGCGTCTTGACTAAACTCAACGGAGTTTCGATAGCCTTGATGATTCTCTGAACCTCTCCACCGCGTAGTTTGATTTTGAAAGAGGTTGTTTCTGTAAACTCGATCTTCAAGCGACGCAGCTCCTCTCGCAGTTGACTGCGATTCTCTGCGTCAATCAGTAAATAAGTTTCAGTCAATTGAGATTTGACTTGTTCCGGCGATCCGGATGCCACAATCCGTCCATGATTGATGATGCAGGTCTGGTCTGCTTCCTCAGCCTCATCAAGATAATGTGTGGTCAGGAAAATTGTTGTACCCTGTTCGCGCCGCACCTGGCGGAGATATTCCCACAGCGTGCGCCTGCTGACGGGATCAAGGCCGGCGGTTGGTTCATCCAGGAAGAGGACACTCGGTTTGTGTAAAAGGCTGCGGATGATCTCCAGCTTGCGCCGCATCCCACCCGAAAACTTTTTCACAGTCTTGCTCATTTCATGTTCTAGTCCCAACAACGCAGCCAGTTCAGACACCTGCTGTTTGTAGGCGCGTGGCATGGTTGAGAAAGTGGGGCGGAAAGGATACAGTCCATAAAGCACCGCATGAAAACGAACATTTTCCTCAGCCGTAAGATTGAAATCCAAGCTTGGCTGTTGGAAGATGATCCCAATGGTTTGACGTACCGCACTGGCCGCGCGG
>PLNY01000337.1 GCA_003141915.1 Anaerolineae bacterium
CGGCGCAGTGGAAGGCGGAGTGCTGTCATCGGCATGGGCCGGCATGATCCAGAATGCGCTCATGACCAGCGCCAACAAAACGATGATGGCTGGAACGAAGGATTGATACATCTTCCTCATGGTATTCTCCTTTTGATACTGGAAATACTGGTTTGGATTCTTATGGAAAGACTCGTTTGAATTTTAAGTAAATAACTAGCAACCATACATTAACTATATCGACAATTTAATCATAAAACCACATGACATTGATTGCTTTTTGAAATTGATAGGATTTTGTAAAGAACAAAAAGTTTGTGTTATTTATTCATAGTTGCCTTTCTTTTTGGGTGCAATTGCGGTTTTATGCGCCGACTTGCGATGCGCGGCATAAAATCGTTTTGGATCGGATTGAAACGCGCCGAGACAGGATTCGGTGCAAAGATGAATCGTCTGCCTGCGATATTCGGCGCGCGGAAAATACTGCGGGTCGGTATTGTGAAAGATTCGTCCGCAAAGGGTGATGAAGTGCGGCGAGCGAATCTCGACGAGTTGCGCTTTGCTCATAATACAATATTGTACTTCCATATCTGCTTTGCAAAGACATCATTTGTTTGGCACAAGTTGCCCCACAATTTTTACGCAGTCATGGTCGAAAACTTCTTCCTTGTGCGGCGCGTCGGGAAACTCCGAAGTTAAATCCTGACCGGGAAAATGCAAAAACTCGTGCAGCTCGGTCCGCCACTTGGGGCAATCGGTCACATCATAGACGATGCCTTTATAAGCAATATATTTTCGAGTGCCGCGTTCACCATCGTTGCGGCGAAGTTCCGATGTTGAAATGATTTTGTCAGGCATGGACATACAGCGATTATAATTGCATCGTCAATCACAAATCTTATGTCACTCATTGAATGTATTCCCAACTTTTCCGAAGCCCGCCGACCTGAAGTAATAGATCAGATCGTCTCGGCCATCACATCGGTCGAAGGCGCGCGTTTGCTCGACCGTTCATCCGATCTCGATCACAATCGCACCGTGCTGACTTATGCCGGTCCGCCCGAAGCGGTCGAAGAGGCGGCGTTACGCGCCATTAAAACTGCGGCGGAACTAATTGATCTCAACAAGCATACTGGCGAACATCCGCGCATCGGCGCGACGGACGTGGTGCCGTTTGTTCCGCTTTCGGGTGCGACGATGGAAGATTGCGTGGCGATGGCGAAACGATTGGGTCAGCGCGTCGGTGACGAACTCAACATCCCGGTCTATTTATATGAAGCGGCGGCGACGCGTCCTGAGCGGACGAATCTCGAAAACATCCGCCGGGGACAATACGAGGGACTCAAAATTGAGATCGAATCCAATCCGGATCGCAAACCCGATTATGGTCCGGCAAAACTCGGAAGCGCGGGCGCGACCGTAATCGGCGCGCGTAGTCCGTTGATCGCGTTCAATGTTTATTTGACGACCTCCGAAGTTGAGATTGCCAAGAAAATTGCGAAGGCCGTTCGCCAGTCTTCGGGCGGATTGCGATATGTGAAAGCGCTTGGACTTTTGGTGGAAGGCCGCGCACAAGTTTCGATGAACCTGACGAACTTCCGCGAGACTCCGATTGGCCGCGTAGTTGAGACAATCCGACGCGAAGCACAACGTTATGGTGTTGGTGTTCATCACAGCGAGCTGGTCGGCCTGATTCCGCAAGAGGCTTTGATTGATACCGCGGTCTGGTATACGCAGCTCGATCAATTCAGCGCCGAACAGATTCTTGAGTCGCGGCTTTATCAATCAGGCGACTCTCAATCGAAAGAATCAGGCGCCTCATTTCTCGACGATTTAGCGGCTGCGACAGCCGCACCGGGCGGCGGCTCCGCCGCGGCTTATGCCGGTGCGATGGGCGCCGCGTTGGTTGCGATGGTCGCAGGCTTGACGGTTGGCAGGAAAAAATATCTGGCAGTCGAAGCAGAGATGCAAGCTGTCCGCGTGCAGGCCGAAGAGTTGCGAAAAGAATTGACGGATGCAGTGGAAGATGATTCGGCTGCGTTCGAAGCGGTGATGGGCGCGTTAAAACTTCCAAAGGAAACGGACGAAGAACAAAAATCGCGCGCCGCCGCGATCTACATCGCGACGATCAACGCCGCGCATGTTCCGCTTCACACGGTCAAGAATTCCGTTAAGGTAATGGAATTGGCGGCGCGTTGCGCAAAGGATGGAAACCTGAACGCCATCAGCGATGCCATGTCCGGCGCGGCGATGGCACGCGCTGCATTGACTGCGGCCGGATATAATGTCCGCATCAATTTGAATTCGCTCGAAGATAAATCAGCAGGGGAGAAGATGTTAAAGGAATTGGCCGATCTGGAGAAACAGGCCGATCGGATCGAGAAGGAAATCCGCAAGACGATGCAAGAGCGCGGAGGAATTTAGCATGTCATTGCGAGCGCACTTCGCGAAGCAATCTCCTAATTAAGTTGGGGATTGCTTCGTCGCAACGAACGCTCCTCGCAATGACATGACTTTTTGGTTTTGGAGAATCGCATGGGACTGAAACCTGATCACTGGATCCGCAAGATGGCAAATGAGCGTAAGATGATCGAACCGTTCACTGACAGCCAGGTACGAAACGGCGTCATCTCTTATGGCGTCTCTTCGTATGGATATGATGTCCGTGTGGCGGATGAGTTCAAAATTTTTACCAACGTTTTCGGCGCGATCGTTGACCCGAAGAACTTCGATCCCAAAAGCATGGTGGATTTTGTCGGCGAAGTCTGCGTGATCCCGCCAAACTCATTCGCGCTGGCGCGCACGGTGGAATATTTCCGTATTCCGCGCAAAGTCTTGACGATTTGTCTTGGCAAATCAACGTATGCGCGCTGCGGCATTATTGTCAACGTTACGCCGTTCGAGCCGGAATGGGAGGGATTCGTCACACTCGAAATCTCGAACACGACTCCACTCCCAGCCCGGATTTACGCCAATGAAGGGCTTGCGCAAGTCCTTTTCTTTGAAGCTGACGAGGAATGCGAAACTTCCTACGCAGATAAAAANNCCCCGAAGGGGCGTGGCAATCTCATTTTTGTTAAGTACAGATTGCCACGTCGCCGCCTGCGGCGTCTCCTCGCAATGACGCTTCACGAATGAAATTTGACCGTCCTTCCGCTTCATGTTAAACTTGAATGTTCAAAATTTCAAGTCAAGGAGGTTGCCATGCGCAATCGTCAGGGATGTTTGGCGGGTTTGCTCGAACTCTTCTTTCTCGATAAAGCCTTTGGATGGTTGGAGAGGCGTTTTGGTTTTGGCCGCGGTTGTTCGTGCGGTGGATGCGGTTGCAGATTCATTATTCTGATCGTATTCCTGGCCGTCGCTTTTTCCATATTCACTCATACCAGTTGGCTTCGTCCATTCTGATGCGCGGCTGGTTATTCGCGGCAACGATCATCGTGCTGATGATTCCTTCGGCTGTTCTGGCTCAGGGAACATTGCCAACGATCACTTCGCCAAATGCGAATCAGATTCTGCAGAGAAACGTTTCTATTATCGGAACAACAGATATTCCGAACTTTGCTTCCGCTGAATTGGATTTCGCTTACGCTTCAGACTTGACCGGAACGTGGTTCCTCGTTCAAACTTTTTCCCAGCCGGTTACGAATTCCGCCATTGCCGTATGGGATACCACTTCGATCAGTGACGGCGATTATATCCTGCGTCTGCGCGTGACGTTGCAAGACGGCTCAACTCAGGATGCGACGGTGAAGATCAGGGTGCAGAACGAAACGCCGATTTCAACGGCGACTGCCACCATCACACCAACAGCAATCGTGCCGACCATCACCTTGACTCCAATCTTCACACCTCAGCCTTTGACGCCAACGCCAATCATGATAGCCGCATCTTCAACGCCTACATCCCCGCCAATATTTTCCACGCCG
>PLNY01000297.1 GCA_003141915.1 Anaerolineae bacterium
CGATGCCGTGAAGAAATGTTGAAGAGAATTTGCTGCTTATGTGAGTTTTTCGAGAAGGTCCTCGGGATGCTTCACAATATTCTTGCCGTCATTGCACAATCCCCAAATGAAATTATTGAGCCAACGCGTGTCATCTGTAATTCCATAGCAAGGTTTTCCCTTTGCGTAACAATATCCAAGCTCCGCGCTGGTTCCGGAATCGTGGTCGGGACCAGTGAGGAGTGCCACACAAATATCGTATTGATCGAGGGCGCGCAAGTCGTTGTAGAATATGCGTGCGCGTTCCTCGCGGGTTAATTGTTGAATGATGCCGACATCTCGATGCGGTAAAAAAGTCTTGAAGCCGGCTTCTTCGAGCACATCGGCAATATGCTCCAAATAGGAGCGATCTGCTATGTTGAATAAAGGCCCGGCAATATATATTGATTTCATCATGTGCTCTCCTTGACAATATTTAGAGTTAAGCCACCAAGATAATAGGCTGGTTCGAGGGTTTGATTTACTGCCAGATATGTTATCAAAACTTGGAAGCTTAAGCATAGCGATAATGATGCTGTAACCTATTTTTTAATAAACCGATGCTATGATGATCCATTAGTTTGCGAGGAGGTGTCATGGATAATCATAATGACTTTTATAAAAAGCTCGTCGATAACCTTTATGACGGCGTTTATTTTGTGGATCGGGAGCGCGTCATCACTTACTGGAACAAAGGCGCAGAGCGGATCACGGGGTACACCGCCTCTCAAACCGTCGGGCGGGCTTGCCGGGATAATTTACTCAATCATATGACCGCTGATGGGGTTCAGCTTTGCCTGAATGATTGTCCGTTGTCTGCATGCATGAGAGACGGGAAAGCCCGCGAAGCTGAAGTTTTTCTGCATCATGCCGATGGATACCGCATACCAGTGGGGGTGCGCACATCGCCGATATGCGACGAACAGGGCGCCATTATTGGGGCGGTGGAAATCTTCAGCAATAATGAAAAGGTTGTCAATACACGCCGACAGTTGGATGAAATCGAGCGAACAGCGTTGACCGATCCATTGACCGGCATCGGCAATCGCCGCTATTTGGAAAACCGTCTCAGTATTGCAATTACCGAAAACCACCAGATTCATACCTCGATTGGATTGTTATTTATCGATGTCGACGACTTGAAGACTTTTAATGATATTCACGGACACGAAGTCGGCGACAAAATCTTACGCATGGTGGTCGGTAATCTAAATCACAATCTGCGCGCCACTGACATCATCGGACGCTGGGGCGGCGATGAATTTCTTGCGGTCTTGTACAATGTACAGAATGAAATGGATTTGCAGAATATCGCTAACAAACTCAAGAATCTTGTGGAACGTTCCCGCCTTGATCTTACTGGCACAAGTTTGACCATTACTGTATCCATCGGCGCAACGCTTTTGAATTCAGATGACACCTTCGATACGTTTATCCGCCGCGCCGACCAGTTGATGTATCAAAGCAAGCAGGCCGGGCGCAACCGGATCGCAGTCGGTTGAACGCGATTAATATATCCGTTTACGGAAGTAATAAGTTGTTATAATTTCCCTGCACTTAACTTTATTCCTGGAGGAACCATGTCAAGACAAAAATCGTCAATTTGGATTGCAGGCTCTTCGTTGATCCTTGTCATGCTGGCCTGTAATATTAGCATGAACAAATCGGCTCCGATTGCAACCAGCGTATTGCCTTCGAATACCCCAATTGCTTCCATTGAACTATCAGCCACCGAGACGCAAATCGAGACTCAAACCGAGGCCGGACCTGCTCCCACCGAATCTTCGACTCCCGTTCCCGTTACCGATACCGCCAGCGTACCGACCTTGACTCCGACTCCGCAAAACCCGCTGGTGATCAATACGACATATTGCTGGTCGGGACCCACAGACAAGAAGCTGACGTATGAGATCATCAGCAGTATTCAGGCCGGGACGCACGTTCAACTTCTCGGCAAGGGGATCGTGGATGGCTGGTGGATTGTTCGGAATCCGCGTTATGGCGATCCGTGCTGGATACAGCAGGAAAATGTGCAGATTGATCCGGCATACGATCTTTCCACGCTCAAAACTTTTGCCGTTCCCGCCACGCCGACCGCCACGCCTTGACTGGCCAAGGCGGCATTCGCGAAGCATCCCCGAAGCAAGGCGTAGGAGGCCAGCCGCCGTCGGCTGCTTCTACGCCGTGAGGTGCAGAAGTGTAAAACTTTCTTCATCCATAAATATCAATCAATTTCATCGCATCGATAATGAAAACGGCTTTCCAAAATTAGGAAAGCCGTTTTCTCTTACGTTGTTAAAGTTTGATGCGCGAATTCGCGAATGGCATCCGTTGCTATTTGATTAGTTGAACGATGGCAGTTGTTGGAGTGCCGTAGTTCTGGCTCGCGTTGAAATTAACATTAAACGTTCCGCCGCCATTGAAGATGAAGGTATATCCGACGATCTGGCTATTCAACGACTGGAAGTTGCTGGCGCCATTGGCGGTTATATTGGAATGCGGCGCTAAAAGCGTCCCGGTGACACTTACACCGGACCCACCGTTGAGGATGAAACTGGATGTGTTGGACCACGGCATGTAGAGAACCAACCCTGCATACGGATCGCCTGTGGGTGGAGCGTCCAGAGTGATCGTTGAACTACCGTTCCAAGTCACGGTTCCGCTGGTCAAATAGAAGAAGGCGTTGCTGGAAGTCAAAGTATCGCCTCCATTGACAGTCATACTGCTTGATCCGGTTGAATAATAGCGAAGCTTGGTAGCGTTCAGGGAGGTCGTGCCGTTCATGATCCAGCTTCCGCTTGTAAGATACATTTCGAGATCGGCGAAGGTGTCACTGCCGGTATTTTGTGTGACACTATTGCTGCCCATGACCAAATTAACTTGTCCGCTGGGTCCGGTCAACGTGCCGCCGTTCTGGTTGATACTGCCGCCGAGCAAGTAAGTTCCCGGACCGAATGTCACGGTTCCACTATTTAAGTTGATACCGCTATTGAGACAGTAAGTTCCACCGCTGAATGCCAGAGTTCCACCTTGGACAGTTATGCTGCTGTAATTGCCGGGGGTTAAGGTCGCGGTGCCGCTGTTCAAAGTCACCGACTGCGGCGTCCCGCTAGTGCTTCCACCAGTGGTAGGATTCAAGGTTGCAACGCCGTTGCTACTGCAAGTAGGAGAAAGAGTCGGAACGGGGGGAATGTTGGCCCAAGCGGCGGCGGGCATGGGAATACCGACTGCGCCGGTGGTAATCCCCGGCGTAATCGTATTGCCGCCGTTGTTAAGAATCCCTCCGACGTCCTGACCATGAACGGACATGTTAAGGTCTACGCCTCCGTTCAATACCACTGCGCTGCTGCCATTGCAGTTGTCAAAGATGCCGCCGCCGGTGGTGGTTACGTTGGCGCTGCCGTTAAATAGCATGGTTTGATTGCAGCCGCTGGCGTTATCTGTGGCTACAATGGCCGCTCCGTTGAACATGGAGCCGGTCGTTCCGGGCAGCCCGTAAGCAATTGCATCCACACAATTGCTCATCTGCTTTCTACCAACGATGGAGGAGAAGGAAGTTTTTACATTGGTCTGGATAATCACCTGTATGTAATTGTTGGGGTTGGTGGAAAATGAGGGCGTGGTTCCGTTGCAGCCGGCGACGAACGTGCCGGGGTTTTCAACATTAACCGTGGTTGTAACACCGCCATCACTGGTAAAGCCGTCGGCTGTTGCGGCCTTCTGCGCGTCCGAAACGATGGTAGCGTTGCTGCTGACGCTGTTTGCCAGGTCAACTGCTCCAGCCAAAGCCGCCGACTCTGCGGCATTTTGAGCGCCTTGCCGGTTGGCGTAGGTTACACTGCCATCGACCGCAAGTCCTGTCATGGCGATCAGCACGATGACTCCAAGCACGATCAGAATCAGCGCCTGGCCTCTCTCAGATCGATTTGTTTTCATGGTCACATACCTCTTTCTTGGTGTGTATGATTGCAAAGTTGTACATATTATACGCTCGGTGTAATTAAATTTCACTTTCACTTTTGCAAAGCGATTAACTTGAAATGAAACGGCAATAAAAGAGTTTTATAGATTTTACTTCAAAACTCTTTTATTTTGGATGGCTTAAGTTTTTTGCAAGGATTCAAATCCAGCTGCGATATTCTCTTTTCGGCTCATTCCACCGTCACGCTCTTTGCCAGATTTCTGGGCTGGTCCACATCCAGGCCGCGGATCGCGGCAATGTGATACGCCAGCATCTGCAGCGGTAACACCGTAATGGCAGGCGAAAGCATCCACGGCGTTTCTGGCACCCATAACACGTGGTCGGCCATGCCTTGGATTAATTCATCCCCATCGGTTGCGACAGCGATTACGGTTCCGCCGCGCGCTTTGGCTTGCTGGATTTGGCTGATCATCTTTTCATGCCACGGGTCTTTGGGCGCGATGCAGACGACCGGTATGGAGGCATCGATCAGTGCAATGGGGCCATGCTTCATCTCGCCCGCCGGATAACCTTCGGCGTGAATGTAGGAAATCTCTTTGAGTTTCAACGCACCTTCATACGCGATCGGCATGTTGATGCCGCGCCCGAGATAAAGGCAATCACGGACATCCTTTAATGCATACGCGATTTTCTCGACTTCGGTTTCACGTTCCAGCGTGCGGCTGACGAGATCGGGAATCAGGCGCAGGTCGGCGACTAGCGCCCGACGCGTTTTATCATCGATGACGCCGCGTAAATCGGCCAGAAGAATCGCCAGCATGTATTGGTCAATGAGCGGGGCGGTGAAAGCCTTGGTCGAAGCCACGCCGATTTCGGGTCCGGTTTGCATCGAGATGTATCCGTCGGCGACGCGCAT
>PLNY01000295.1:0-381 GCA_003141915.1 Anaerolineae bacterium
TTTTAAATTTTCCGTGGACTCTGTAGAATAAGGTTTTTATGAGTAATGATCTACCAACCTCCATCATCATCTTCGGCGCGTCCGGCGATCTGACTCAGCGCAAGCTGGTTCCGTCGCTGTTCAATTTGTTTCGCAAAGGGCGCATGCCCAAAAAATTCCGGATCGTCGGATATGGAAACACAGCCTTCACGGATGACCAGTTCCGTGCGCACCTCAGCAGCGGAATGAAACAATTCGCGGGCTTTGAATATAGCGAAGAAGAATGGAATGCGTTTGCATCCGGTCTCGCTTATCAACCAGGCCGTTACACCGACCTGGCCGATTTCAAAAGAATGAGCGAGTTCATCAGCAAATGGGAAAGCGGCTCGGGCAATCGTCTTC
>PLNY01000295.1:388-5002 GCA_003141915.1 Anaerolineae bacterium
CGCATCGACCACTATCTCGGCAAAGAGACGGTTCAAAATATATTGGTCACGCGCTTTGCAAACACAATCTTCGAGCCGCTCTGGAATCGAAATTACATTGACCATATCGAGATCACGGTCTCGGAACAGGTTGGCGTGGAACACCGCGCAGGCTATTATGATTCGGTCGGCGTGGTGCGGGATATGTTCCAGAATCATCTGCTTCAACTGATGTCCCTGGTTGCGATGGAGCCGCCCGCTTCGTTTGACGCTAATTCGCTGCGCAATGAGAAAGTAAAAGTGTTGAGTTCCATTCAGCCTCTGCGCGGAGAAATCGTAGCGGCCAACACCGTGCTCGGACAATATAAAGGTTATCTTGAAGAGGAAGGCGTCAGGGCCAATTCAACCACTCCGACTTACGCCGCGCTCCGTCTGCAGATTGACAACTGGCGCTGGAAGGGTGTGCCATTTTATCTGCGGTCTGGAAAACGTCTCGCAAAAAAAGTCTCACAGATCGTGATCGAATTCAAGGAGCCGCCCCATCTGCTTTTTCCCAGCAGCGCACGCAGCGGAATGACGCCCAACGTGTTGGTGTTGTATCTTCAGCCTGATGAAGGCATTCACTGGCGATTCGAGGCGAAGGTTCCTGACACTATCGCAGATATGCGCTCGGTGGATATGGAATTTCATTACGCGGATTCATTTGGAAAGACTTCGATTCCCGAATCCTACGAACGCCTCTTGCTGGACGCTTTAACGGGTGACGCGTCCTTGTTCACCCGCGCCGATGAGGTGGAGACCGCTTGGGGTTTGATTGATCCGATCCTCGAATCATGGGACGCACAAAAAATGTCTCCTTCAATTTACGAATCCGGTTCGTGGGGTCCAGCGGAGGCCGATGCAATGATCGCAAAAGACGGAGGCGCGTGGTCGCGTTGGCAGGGACACACGGGATAAAAAATTCACCGACAGTTGATCTGTCGGTGAATTTCATTAACGGAATCAACCAACATTTCATCGGGGAGGCGCTTATGTCCGTCATCTCTCAATTTGAATCTTACCTGCCGAAAGATTTGCTGAACGCTCTCCACGGCCTGAAAAGCCCGTTTTTGATTCAGCAATATCTTGATTCAATGCCTTATAAAGCTGAAGCGCGTGACCGTTCGCCGTTGAATGTGATTCTCGACAAACAATGTCATTGTCTCGACGGCGGATTTCTGGCCGCGCTTTTGTTGTGGAAGTCAGGCTTCAAGCCGCTCGTCCTTGACCTTGTGCCTGCTCCCGGCATGGACGACGATCATGTGCTGGCAGTTTATCAAATCAACGGACGCTGGGGAGCGGTGGCGAAATCCAATTATGTCAATCTCGGATTCCGCGAAGCGGTCTATAAAAATTTGCGCGAATTGGTGATGACGTATTTCGAGCATTTCGCTTCGATCCATCAAGTCAAAACGCTGCGCGGATACACACGTCCGTTTGACCTGTCGAAGTTCCCGCTCACGGATTGGGCGTGGAATGAAGACAGCGCGCAAAAGCTTTATAAAAAGTTTTACAGCCGCAAGGCGATTCCGCTCATCTCGAAGCAAATGGAAAAACGATTAAGTCTCGTCACGGATCGAAACTACGCCGCTGAGATCATGTATACCGATTTGAACGAGTCGTTTGGAAATCGCTAACCCCTGCCCCGTTTTTTATCTGGCGATGAGCATACGTCAAAAGACTGTGGTTCTGCACTGCCAAATCTCAATCATTTCGCCTTGCGAGCGCATTTGTATCTCAAGGCCATTCGTGTGTTTATGACGAACTCCAAGTTCTCAGGGCTGCATAACATCAGTTAAATAAAATAAGGGCGGATTCCATCCCGCCCCTACAATTAATTGATTTTCTTTTAATCCATATGAGCCAGGATACGTTGATGGACGGTGTCATTATCCATATCGAGAATGGAAACCAGCTTATCGCGTCCGGTCATGCCTGCCACAATTTCAATGCGCGACTTGGCGACGCTTAATACATCGGCAAGAAAAGCAATTAACTGTTCATTCGCTTCATTATCCACGGGCGGCGCGGCCAAATGGATTTTTACCGTCCCATCACTCAGCACCTCGGCAATTTTATTGTTGCTGGCGCGCGGCGTGACGCGTATCGCAATCGCCGAACCGCGTTTCCCGTCGTGCAAATGAAAATCTCTTTTTGGCATATCAACCTCTTACAAACGTAGAAGTATGGATCTTAAAATCTGGTCAATCACATCGAGCAGGATCATCAAGATCAACGGACTGAAATCGAACATGCCGACCAGCGGAACAACGCGCCGAATGGGGGTCAGCAATGGGTCAATGATTCTGTCAATCGCCGTGCGCACCGGATGATATGGCGATAAAAAAAACGACAGAATGACCGAGACAAATATAAGCAGAATCAAAATCTGTATAACAAAATCAACCAGTTGAGCAAGGAGAACAAATACCATTTAATCAATCTCCGCGTCGGGGTCTCGCGCCGACAATGGCTTGCCCGACTCGAACTAAGGTTGCGCCTTCTTCCACTGCGACGGTGTAATCAGCGCTGGTGCCCATCGAGAGTTCGCGCCACTCGATTTGCGGAACGCGCTTCGCGAGAAAGTCTCTCAGCCGCCGCAAACGTTGAAAGTATGGCCGCGCCGCTTCCGGTTCCGTGAAAAGAGGCGGCATCGTCATCAAGCCGCGCACTTGCAAATGAGTCAACGATGCAACCGCGTTCACATCATTCAGCAAATCTGTCCAGTGCGTTTCATCCGATGCGAACCAGCCCGATTTGCTTTCTTCATCACCGACGTTGAACTCCAGCAGAATGGGAAGCACACGATCGAATTCGGCAGCGAAATGATCGACGCGCTCGGCGAGCTTGAGGCTATCGAGCGATTGGAAAAGGGCAAAGTGCTCGGCCACGAGGCGCGCCTTGCGGCTTTGCACGTGACCGATGATATGCCATTCTACCGCAAACTGCGACGGTTTCACCGAAGTTTGAGATTTCAATTCCGTTATTTTTTGGACGGCTTCTTCGGGATAATTTTCACCGAGGACTTTCGCGCCCGCTTCAATCGCGGCTTCGACAACTTCAATCGGTTGCAGTTTGGTCACCACCACCAACCGCACGGAATCCGGATCGCGCCCGGCTTTGCGCGCCGAGGCGGCGATGGCATCGAGCGTTTTCTGATAATTTTCGCGGATAGAGGCAACAAGAGTGGGCATCAAGTCTATTTTACTCGCAACCAATTCACTTCCAAGAATATGAACAAAAGGTTTCATTTTTATAATAGAAAGCCCTCGCCGGGGTCGACCATTCAAAATGCAAATACAGAAATGGATAGTACTTTTCTATCATTGACGTAACCACATTACAAGAGAAAGCAAGACTTTTGCCAGCTTCAACCTCTTTTTTTAGAAGATGTGCAGCACTTACAAACTCATAACCATATTCTCCAGCCGGATAATTTTTATCAAGTTCATTCAACGTTGATGTCGATTCTTGTTCATTATCATTCCGAAGATACAGTAACGTTAAGCGGAAAAGTGCAAATGCCGATAAATATTCTCGTGGATGATCCACAGTTCCTATATTTTTGGGCGATACACCAAATATACAGGCATATGATCCTGGAACTATGCAAAACGAATTGATATCTTGTAATGCTTTATCATTTGCCGCTTGAGTATAGAGTTGCAGAGCTTGATCAAGATCGCCCTCATCCAAGGCCTGTTGAGCATCGTAAATCACATGAACACGATATGGGGATGGAAGATAACCATGTGATTTCAATTTATATGATTGGTTATCCTTCAACACATAGGTATCTACAAATTGGCGTTGAATACCCGCCACCGCATCTGCCGGAAGATCAGATTGTCCTGTAAACAAAATTTCCTTGTTGCCGTTTTCGTCTGAACCGCCAACTGAGAACTCGGTACCGCAGGGAAAAGTGGTCAATGGGCCCAAATAATCTGTTATATAATCCTTCTTTGATCCGAAGATATCAAAAGTTTCACGGCATTCAGATTTAAGAATCTGTGAAGATTGAACAACCGCCTCTTTTTGTTTGTCCCCTTTTAGATCCTCCACATCGATAACTGCCGGATCGCCATCAACTATATTTCCGCCCTCCAATGTTGTGAATGCAAATTCATACTTTCCACCCCTGCACTGAAATATCCAAAAAACTGAAGTGAGAGCGCCAAATGCAGGCGTACCATTTGGAACGAATGAAAACGCCAACTCATCCACACCATCATTATTAAAATCTATTCTAGTCAACTTCAACTTTAGATTGCCATAAGCAGGGCTTGTAAGTTCGCTGACTAATCTTTCCGGATTTCCTCCCTGATTAAGATAATTGAGGATGCTACTTTTCATAATGCCCACTGTCTTCGGACTGGACGGAGTAACGGGAGCGCCTAAGTCTCGGGGCATAACGCACAAATTTGAACCCGGAGGGATACCAGGTATGAGATTAGGAATCAAATTAGGAGTAGGAGTATTAACAGGCACTAAAACTGCAGGACCGCATGCAGTCAAGACCAAGACCAGCAAAACAAATAACCTTCGCATAAATACCCTCGCATGGTTTTTATAGCAATTTATCGGCAAAGAATGACC
>PLNY01000021.1:0-398 GCA_003141915.1 Anaerolineae bacterium
TCGTCTCCTGTGGGTGAGCTTGATGCGTTAGGCGAAACGATGCCTCCGATTTCGTCGAGCACTTGTGCCGTTCGCAGCGGCGGTAAGGTTTTTAGCACTTCGACCGCTTCGTGATACCAGTGTTTGACGGTATTGCTGCCGTTCACGAGCACATAGCAATGGTCATCAACGATGATGTTCGACACACCACCATATTCGTCTTTGAGCGTGGCTATTGGAGTAGCTTGACGGGATAAGCCGCTGCCATCCAACAGCACAACAGCATCAGGTTTGAGTTGTAGTCTATACATAAGTTTTCGCCTAACAATTCGCCGAAGCCAACAGCGAGTGTTCCTGCTGGTTGCGGCACTTGGTTTTAATTTTATGGTTCATTTGCTTTACGAGCCTTCGCCCCACTC
>PLNY01000021.1:422-4267 GCA_003141915.1 Anaerolineae bacterium
CAAGTCGCCGGACCTAACAGCCCGTTGCCCTTCGTTTTTTCGGTGGCTGTTTCGCCCAACAAATCTTTTAGTGGTATTCTCATTTATTCCTTTCGGCGGGTTTGCGGACGCCTACCCTTTTATTCCATTCGAGCATCGCCTCGATTGAATTGCCTCGTGTTGGTCCGGTTGCCTGACAGTATGGGCACATCACCCACCATGCGTTCATCGGTTTGCCTGACCCGTGGCATTCTTTTTCTCCGTAGCTTGGGAGTGTTCCGCAGAACGGGCAGGCTTTGATTTCGGGATTGTTCATATTATTTTTCAGTTTGACGGCGCGGCATAGCTCCGTCATTACAAGTGTCTCAAACACCAGATTGCAGCGCACACAAAGAAAAAGCTGGCTGATACCAAAAAGATTATTCCGGCGAATGTTAGCATGATAGTCTTTCCACTGTTACAACAACCCCTTCTCGCCCTTCGGTTTTGATTTGGTGATATTGCCATCGCACTGCCAAGCTGCCGTCGTCAATGCCGAGAGTTTTTGCAATTCCATCCCGAAGCGGTTTGAGTGACCCGATATGATTGTCGGAATCCAAAAGACGACGCCGGTGGGAAAGAAGGGTGATGATGAATTCCACGCCAGCCTTGCCGCTTTTGCGTTTCGCATCGGGACTGACCAATGTGCGTGAAGGAGTCTGTTTGGGCTGACTGGTTTCCAATCCACCCACTTGACGCCGATTTTGCTCTTGATCGGCTTTGATGATTCGCGCTCGGAGTCTGTTGTCATGGATGTCAGACAGTTTCATTTAACTCCACAGGTTTTTGCCACTCAACCGTGCGTTTCTTGCATCTCGGACATTTCGCCGGAGATTCGGTGTCATCGTCCAACTCGACGATGCGATCACAGTGGCCACAGTAATAAAAGCCTTCCCGGATTAAAGTGAAAAGTGAATGGGTCATGTTTGCTCCACAATTCCATCATCAGGATAAAACCGATTGCGCGACAAATAATCGGGCAACGCTTGGGTCTGTCCAAGATTGCGGCCTCCGAAGCTGGCGAGAACATCATCCCACTCCATGTCCCGGCCCCACTTCTCGCGGAACAGCTTGTTGCGCTCGCGGCAGTCGGATTCAAATTGCTCTTGAGAATAAAAATGGACATTCATAAAATTGGCGAGTGCGTTTCGCGGAGTCGAACCGCAATGTTTCGGGAGATGCGCCATCCCTTTTTGTGGGATTGCACCTCTTGCCACATTACATCCATCATGCTACACGCACTCATAACGATTCAATCAATATGCAAACCAACAGCGTCATTGTGATCGCCACCATGACAGCCAGAACGAGAATCACCTCTTATCAAAAGTCAAACATTTATTACGGCTTGTTGTGGCGGAACTTTCACACCAGAATTAAAGACTTCACGCGCCTCAACGCCCGGAAGTTTTACGCCGCGCTGCAACTCATCTTTTAAAGCCCGCATATCGAATGTAATTTTGCTGACCAAATCAGGTCGCGCCTTTGCCAGAGTCCAGTCATTTATTTTTGTGATTTCCCCNNTTTGCGGCGCAGTAAGCGGCGTCCCCGGCCTTTTCCTCAACGGCGGCTGCTTGAGCCTCGGATTTTGCACGTTCCTCGCGCATTACCGCCTCCTGGCGGGTCTTTTCGGCTTCGGCAAGGGCTTTCTGCCTCTCCGACTCCACCCGCGCCTTCTCTGCCGCTTCACGCTGCTTCTTGTTGGTCGCTTCGCGGGCTAGTTTGGCGGCGGCTTCCTGTGCCTCCCGCACCTTGCGCGCTGCTTCCTCTTGGACCCGGCGAGCCGCGGCCTCGCGCGCTGTCTGTTCATCGGCTATGCGTTTCAACTCGGCCTGCTTCTCGCGCTCGATGCGCTCCAATTCCAGCCGTTGCAACCGTTCTTCTACCAACACCCTGCGCCGTTCAGCATCGTCAAACTCCGTGACGGCAGCGGACACCCGGCCAAACTCCTGTTCGAGCAACAGGCTTTCAGACGCGCAAAGATTGTCCAACTGGCGACCGGCTTGTAAAAGCGGTTCTTTGAATGTCTTGCGGTCTTTCTCAATGGCAGAGATAACCGTTTTCAAAGCCTTCTGCGCTCGAACGGCAACGATTTTTGAATCGCGGTCACTGACCTTTCCAATCAATGCGGCTTGTTCAAGTGCTTGTGTTTTTGCCAGTTTCGCCGCCTCGTTGAATGAGAAAGGTGGCAGAACTTGGCCTTCGATTTTAATTAGGGCAGTTTCGGGGTTGGTCATAATTATTCAGATTGGTTGAGTTCTTCAACTTGTTTTTCCAGATTGGCTATTTCCTCGTTTGCGGCATTAAGCTCCTTCTGCTTTTCACAAACAGGGCAGGAACGATCTTCGTAGCAAACTTCATCATGTCCATCATTGCAAAGATTCATAAATTTACTGCCGCCATTCTCGGCTGGCGGCTGGCCACTCTTTCGTCTCCGGGTGATAGATTATTTGCCCATCGCCGCTAGTGCCTTCACCAATCCAGCCTGTGACCGGAGCAACCGCTTGCAAATGTCTGACGGCACTTCGGCAAAGCCCGTCATTGCGCTTGCGTCCGGGATGTTACCCGATTCTTCCCCAAACTTTTGCAGGGTGTTGAACGTATAGCCATTCGTGACACACAGCGTTTCCAATTCCGCTTGCGGGGATCCGGTCTTGGTCTTGCCCGGCTCGGTTGGTGCGAGGTCGCCATCGTCGTTCGGCTTGGGCGCGGCCTCTGCCTCCGGCTTGGGCGCGGCAATCTTCTTCAACGGCTCGGCAGGCATCGGAGCCATGACGGTCGCCTGCACGTCAATGACTTCTTCCTCGTGCTGCACGCCGGAGAATCCGAACGCCACTCGTGACGCTTGGCACAGCGTCCGGTTGCGGAGCATCCGGTGGGGCATATTATTCCACGGGTCGGTGTTCCTCTTACACTCGGCCATGTATTCGGTGATGACGACCGGGTGCGAGCGGTTCTTGACGTGGATTATCGCCGTGCAGGAAACAAGCTCGCCCTGTTCAGTCTCGGCAAAGGCAAACTCGATGCCGTCAAAATCCGGTTGTCGAATGAGCATGGAATTCCATCCATCAACTGAAACGATCGGCGTGATGCCGCCGCCCTTTGAAGGGAAGGCGTAGATTTCTCGGCAAAATGGGTTAAGGCCATAAGTATTGGCGACAACTACCAGTGCCAAAAGTTCTTCGTTCGTGCAGTTTTTGAAAACTGTTGCCTTGAGTGTTTCAAACAGTTTTGCCGGCTCGACTGACATGCGTGATGCCATCAGGTTTAACGCTGACGGCTTCGCGGTTGCTAATGCCGTGGTGGGTTTTATTGTAGTTGTCATATTTCCTTTTCAGTTTTGGTTTTTTGTTTCGATTTCGGAAATTTTGCTTGCCCAGAATTGGCGCGGTGTTTTGCTTGGCGGAACTGTTACCCATGCGCGGCCTCCAAGCTGTTTCCTAACCCGTTGGAGAATTCCGATCAAGAGCAATCCTTTGTATTCAACCATGACTTTTTTGCCACAAAGACTTTGAAGTTTTTCGATAGTCATAAACTCATTATATGTTATAGCGTGTTGGAAGCAATAAAAATCTTCATTTATTTTCATTCCCCTTACCCGTTCCCATTCAACGTCTTGCGCTTCCTGTGTTAAATTCTTGACTGGTTAAATGATAGTGCGGCGCAAAGGGACAAGGATAATATCGTCGCAGCGTGCCGGGATGCGCGTTCAAAAACTCTTGAGCGGATTCGGCAGATTTGAAAATTGCCTTTCCTGTTGCACCGCAAATCGGAACTCGATTAGCCTTCTGCTCCATGCGATATTTTTTCTCGCTCATGTTGTCCTT
>PLNY01000037.1 GCA_003141915.1 Anaerolineae bacterium
ACAGGAATTTGAACCTAAACCGGGAAATCTTCATAGAAAATCAGATCAAAACCGTTATCTGGCTAACAAAAACCGAATCAATGAGTTTGCCTGTTTATGCGCCAGATCTCTGGGCCTTTCGCCACTACGTTGTTGAATTTTTCACTGTGCGAAGCGGCAGAAAAAGCATGCTGCCTGCTGAAATATTGATGTGGCATCATCAGGGCATTAATGAGCCTGTGAAAATATTGCGGGATCGGATCGAAACAAATGAGAGATATCTGAAACAATTACCTCAAACCGCGGAGGCGAATTCGTCACGCATAGAATTACTTTATACCATTGGCCAACTTTACTGGTGTCTCGGAGATAGCCAGAAAGCAACAGAACTATTACAGCTGGGTATTGATACTGATCGGCAACCTGAGCATTCGCTTTGTAGAACATGGTTGTTGAATGGGCTTGCGATTATTCATTATGAAAAGGGGGAATACCTAAAAGCAGCCGAAATTTACATTGATCTGATCACGAACAACCAGAACGACGGCATCCTAAGAATTGATTTGGGGATTACGCTTTGCGCTCTTGGAAAATACTCAAAGGCTATCTCAGAATGTAAAAAGGCAGTAAAATTAAACACAACTAACGCAAATATTTGGAACCGCATTGGATACATATACTTAGCGGCGGGAAAAATGGATGAGGCCACCTCCGCTTTCAAAAAGGCAATTCAACTTGCGCCTACATCTTCAGCTTTTTACGAATCGCTTGCAATTGATTATTATATGTTGGGTTTGACAGAAGAATCTTTCGATCAGATTGAGATTGCTAATAAGTACGCAGGAAACGAGACTTTTTTTCTGAAGGTTTACGAGGAAGTTATTCAAGGAAATTCCGAAAAATCAATAGAGCGAATTCAATCTGCTTTGATATCCGGCCTGATCTCTAAGACAGATTTAAAGCGTAACTATAATTCCCGGATACTCCTTCAAAGCCTTCTAGAGGAAAAATCATTGAAGGAATGGCACTCTGCATAATAAATGAACTGTTCGAAGAAAATGCATGATTAGCAATGGGATAGCAAACGTAAAGATTGATTTGATAAAAAATGAGTTACAAAATTATCTTCCTTTTCATTGATATATCCATCGCGTTGGCTATTTTTTTGGCTGCCCGCCAAAGGTCAAAGGCGCAGGGAGCAGACAGCCTACAGATTTTCTCTATATCCTTGATCGTTTGGTCTTTGTCATCCCTTTTATATGAAAATCTAGCGGGCGTTGCTTCAAATAAACTATGGATAAGCATCCTATTATTGAGCATGCTATTTGCAGCGTCAGCACAATTAACTTTTTCCCTTTCATATACTAATCGTCCAGATTGGATTACACGTTCAGTAATTATCATACTTGGGGTAATGCCTCTCGCCACTCTGGCTATGTTGTGGATAAATCCCATCAATGCCATTTTTCTTAAATATCAAGGTGTGTTGGAATTTACAAATATTTCTGGAAGCATATGGGGAAAAATCATGGCTTTTTATATATATAACCTCATTGGCGCAAGCGTCTTGTTGCTTTTGGAGATATATTCTCGAAAACCGCGCTCTCCATCTTTTCGTACTTGGATAATTCTGGCAGGTTCAATGGCCCCCCTCATTATCCAAATGCTCATTAGCATTGGCTTTAACCAACTCCCCCATAACGAGATTTCAATCTTTGCGTTTACTCTCGCCGGCCTTGGGTTTTCGTATGGCATTTTAAACCAAAACCTGCNNAGCCAATCCAGCAGCCGAGTTGATAATCGGCATGTCGCGCGAAAAGGCGTATGGTCAGCCTTTAACATCAATACTAAGTGATTTGTCCGGTTTAGGACAGGCGCTGAGCAGCGACCAGGAATTAGAGATGAAACGGAGTCTGAAATCGGATCAGGGCTGGAGGTACATGAATATCCGTACATCTACAATAAAGGGCCTAAACAATCAACACTCGAGCCGTTTGATCGTATGGCGTGATAACACAAAGAGAAAACTGGCAGAAGAGGCCCGCCAGAGGGCGNNATTGGGATTTTTTTAGTAGATGAAAGAAACAAAAATGAAGATAAGAGACTGTTCCTTGCGTCTCAATTAGGCATACCAGTTGAAGCAGTTGATAAAATGTCTTATATTTCAATGTCAACGCCTCTGGTCGAATCGATTCTTAAAGATGGCCAAGCAATCCTGATCGCACACCCTGAAAGCGACTCACGGGTCCCTCTCAAGATGCAAAAATTTGGTCTTTCTTGTGCTCTGGTAATACCGCTGGTCACCCAAACCGGCGAGGACAGCAAATTTCTAGGCTTGATAAGTTTAGCCCGAAAGGAAGGCGCGGCTTTCACCCAAGATGAAGTCGTGCGCATGACAATGATCTCCGATCACATCGCGAATTTAATAGACAGTGACCGGCGGCGTAAGCTTGCCATCGCTCTATCCGAACGGCAAAAATTGCTTCGCGATCTTCATGACTCTGTCAGCCAAAAACTATATGGATTAGNNACAGGCAGTAAAGGAAATGCGTCTCTTCCTATACCAGCTTCAACCCATTGAGGTCGAAAAAGATGGTCTTGTTTCAGTTCTACACCATCGCTTGGCATCAGTAGAAGGAAGGGCCGATATCAAAGCGAGGCTTTTGGCAGATGAAGATATTTCATTAACAACTCAGCAAGAAGTCGCCCTCTACTTCATTGCTCAAGAGGCATTGAACAATATCCTGCGCCATGCACAAGCCAAATCCATAGAAATCAAACTTCTACAAGGGCCGCGTAACGTTAACCTTGAAATTGTAGACGACGGGCACGGCTTTGATCCTAAAAAGGTAGAGCCGGGTGGGATGGGATTAAGAAACATGAAAGAACGTACTCTCCAAATCAACGGAAAGTTCAAGTTAGTCTCGAATCCCGATCAGGGGACCCGAATAAACGTCAGCGTTCCAAGGGATCAATCGACGAAATCTTATAAACAAAAAAGAAGAAGAAGAAAATCATGAAAAAAATTCGCATTTTAGTTGTGGACGACGAAAGTGTAGTTCGTGAGGGCGTGGTCGCCATCCTCAGGCTTCAAAAGGACCTGGACGTTGTTGGCGAAGCAAAAAATGGAGCAATCGCTATCCAGTTGGCAAAGAAAGCAAAACCAGATGTGGTTCTTTTGGATTTGGTCATGCCTGTACAGGATGGGTTGGCAACTATTCCCATCCTGAAAGAGCTATTGCCTGACTCTCGGATCCTGGTGCTTACCAGCTTTGCAGAGAGCGACCGGGTGTATCAAGCGATCAAATCTGGCGCGCTTGGCTATTTACTTAAGGATGCAACTCGCGCGNNCAAATGTTGCGCTAAAAGTGATCCACGAAATTAATCATCCATCGCAAGCGCTCTATACTGCCGATCCACTTACGCCCAGGGAATTGGAAACTCTACGTTTAATTGCGCAAGGCTTAAGTAACCAGGAAATTGCCGCCAAACTTTTTGTGCACGAGCGGACCGTTGCCAAATATGTGAGCAGTATCCTTGAGAAGCTTCAACTTGCGAATCGGACTCAAGCCGCGTTATATGCAGTTCGCGAGGGATTGACCCAATCCCGAAATAAGGTCAAAACTACAAACTCATATTAAGACGAACCTATTACCGCCCGCGATGAATTTGCGGGCGGTTTTTTATTTCTAGGGCATGGAAATTGAGGAGTACCTAATATCCCCTTTGAATAGCAGATTCAGAACAACATCGAGCATTTAATGATGCTTCCAGCCTGGTCATTAGTGACCCAGGCAAATCAGAATTTACCTGGTCAAAATGAAATTGTAATTGACGCCTTTCTGAGATTTCGCTTAAGCTTCAGGCTCCCTATAATACAGACCATCAACACTAGGAGTTCAAATTGTTCCTCGGAAAATACACTTCCACATTGCACATCAATAACCGTATCCCAATTCCATCTCCTTTCAGAGAGGAAACTTCAGGTGGCTTCTATATTACTCAGGGCTTCGAGCGGAATCTACTCGTGCTTACAGTGGGATCATTCGAGAAAATTTATCAAAGAATCAAATCCCTGAACATTGCCGACCCGCTCGCCCGATTGTTACTCCGAATGCTATTAAGCACTGCAGAACACTCCCGGACAGATGATGATGGTTATATGATCATACCGGTTGAATTGGCAGATTTCGCGCACCTGGAAAAGGAAGTCCAATTCATAGGCCAAGGCGATTATTTTGAAATCTGGTCGTCAGAGTTATGGCAAAAACAGGAAGCTCAATTAAAGGACGCCGATTTAAACACAACACGGTTCTCAGCACTAACAGTAGCAACACAATAATGCAACTTACAATGAATACAAGACACAACATCAACCCAGATCATCAAAACCACATTGATAAATCAAGGCAGGCTGTTAACATGAAAAAAATCCGCATTCTTGTTGTTGAAGATCAGGCAATCGTTCGAGATGGCATTATTGCGATATTATCATTCGCTTCGGATATGGAAGTAGTGGGCGAAGCAGAGAACGGTATTCAAGCTGTCGAAATAGCCTGCAAGACAAAGCCAAATTTAATCCTTTTGGATATGGTCATGCCATTCCAGGATGGACTTACGACAATTCCCAAGTTGAAAATGGTCGTACCGGATGCGCAAATTTTGGTGTTAACAAGTTTCGCTGAGAATGACCGAATCTATCAGGCCATTAAGGCTGGCGCGCTCGGATATATGCTCAAAGATACAACACGTCTGCAACTTCTCCAAGCCATTCGTGAAGTGGCCCGAGGCCAAGCATCAATCCATCCTTCCATTGCGGTAAAAGTGATACATGATTTTAATCAATCACTGGAAGAGGGACCGGTTGTTGAAAAATTGACTGGTCGAGAACTGGAGGCCTTGCGCTTGATTGCCCGCGGATTCAGCAACCAAGAGATCGCCCAAACCTTAGTGGTCCACGAGCGCACGATTGCCAAGTATGTAAGTAGCATACTTAATAAAATCCATGTAGCAAATCGAACGCAAGCGGCATTATATGCAATTCGAACAGGACTAGCAACGACCAGCGCAGGTCTACAAGAACACTAAATTGCCAGCCGAGCGGATTGCCTACTATAGAATAAAAAACAAATCTTTTTCATTATATACATGTAAAGGTAAACATGAAAAATCTTGAGTATATCAGAGCTAACGATTTTGACCGTGCATGGTTGAATTTTGAATTAGATTTGCCTTTGAAGCCTGACAAAAACGATCAGCCGAATCCTTTCTACATTGACCGGCCAGGTAATCCGATTGCTGAACTCGTGGATGGATTGATGGCGCCCTTTTATCGTCCTCCAAAATTCTTTTTTTCCGGACACCGTGGATGCGGCAAGTCAACCGAATTGCTGCATTTGTTAAGCAATGCAAAAATCCAGAAGAAGTACTGGCCGATCAACTTCAGTATTCGCGAAGAAGCAGATATNNAGGGATGTGTTGCTTGCAATAGGCGGACGCCTGTTTCGCGAGTACAAACGAAAAGGTGGCGAACTTCCTGATCAGTTATTAAAAGAGCTAAATAGCTGGAAAGGAAAAGTTGAGAAGGAAATATCCACAATCCAGGAGGGTCGGTTATCTAGCGTTGAAATGAGCGCCTCGATTGATGCCTTCTTTGCAACTGCCGGATTGAAAACCAAGCTTGAGCCTGCAACCCGTATCGAACTTAGACAAGTTATAGAAAGCGATATCACAGGATTACTCGCGATCATCAACCACATTGCCACAACAATTTATACCAAAGAGCATCTTATCCCCTTATTGTTAATTGACGATATGGACAAGCCGGATTTAGAGAAAGCCCGAGCTATTTTCCATGATCGGCGAGAGATTATTATGCAACCCAATTGCGCAATTGTTTATACCGTATCCAGCGCTTTATTCTATAGTAAGGAGTTTGATTCGATCCGCGACCAGGCGCTTTTCCTCCCGAACATTAATCTGCACCCGCCAATGAATCCAAATGTCCATAATGAAGAGGGCTATAACACAATGCGTCGATTCATCCATGTAAGAATGTTGCCGGATTTGATTGAGGATTCAGCGCTCGAAAACGCAATCACCTATTCCGGCGGAGTATTCCGCGAATTGGCCCGCGTCATTCGGACTGCTATCGGATCTGCAAGAAGAAGAAATGCCCGCAAAATAGAGGTCGCAGATATCGAGTGGGCAGCGACCGAAATAAGAAACGAGTATCGACGAATTTTGGACAAGGAAGATATAAAGTTTCTGAGAAAGGTTGCAGAAAACAATCACCTCGAATATAGCGACCGGCTTCGACCTCTGACACAACTCCTTGCCATATTGGAATACCGGAACGGCGAGAATTGGTGCGATATTCATCCAGTACTAAGGAAGTTGTTGAATGACTGAGCGAAGCGCTGCCCCGTCTTGGCATTTGACAAGTTTCGACGAACGCGTCGAAATCATTGCTAATGAACTGAGGCTTGCGACAAAATGGCAGCGGCCATGCATGTTGCTTGTGGTTTATAGTTCTGAATATGTCCGCGCCGATGTCGAAAATACGCTGGAGAACTATTTGTTCGATATAGGCCAAGTGGCCACGCACATCAAAAGCAAAAACGGTAATGTCAATGACGTTGTTTCTTATTTGCGAGATTTTAAGAACTCGGCGGACACGGTCTTCTTCATAGATGGTTTGGGGCAGGAACGTGCAATCGAATCCAATAGACACGCATCTCTCAATTTGCAACGTGAGTTCTTCACCGAAAAAAGAATCCGCGTAATTTTCTGGCTTACCCAAAACGAAATCATCCATCTTATTCGCTACGTTCCAGATTTCTGGATCTATCGGGATTATATTATTGAATTTTGCGAATCCCCAAAACCAGAACGGATTCTGCAAGGGACGCTCGAATCTGCCGGGCAGGGAATTGGAGAATATGCGGATCAATACGAAGTAAATGAGGTTGGAATCTCCCTGCGCGAATCCCAACTGACCGAACTTCCATTGGACGAAGAAGCGTGTTCAACGCGCGCCCATTTACTATTGGCCCTAGGCGTTTTGAACTGGCGAAAAGGAGATTACGAAAAGGCGGACGAACAGTTAAGCGAAGTCCTAAAAATTGCCGCCAAATTACAGGACAACTGGTTTCAAGCCCAGTGCTTTAATGCAATTGCTCTTGTCAAAACCAGCATGGAACGAATTGGCGACGCGATCNNTCTTTGCATGGAATAATCTTGGAAACCTTTGCTCAAAAATTGGTCGAGACGACGAGGCGATCATTGCCTTTCTTAAAGCCTTGGAATGCAATTCCAAGGATCCCATCGCATGGAATGGATTAGGAAATGTTTATTACAAGAAGTCTTACACAGATGATGCAATCGCGGCATTCCGGAAATCCATTCATTTCATGCCCACTTTTTCACATCCATGGAACGGATTGGGAGATGTTTATGCTGGTTCCGGACGGTTGAATGAAGCCATCCAAGCGTATAAACAGGCGATTGAACTGAACAAGGTCTATATAACTCCCTGGCTGAACTTAGGCGCATTGTTTACAAAGCAGGGAAAATATCGCGAGGCGATCAACGCCTACGATGCAGCTTTAAAGTTGGATTCTAGAAATGTTGCGATCTGGAATGATTTAGGAAATGTCCATCTAAAATGCGAATCTTATGATGAAGCTATAAGCGCATTCACAAAAGCCGCCGAAATCGATCACACAAATGGCCGCGCTTACAGCAATCTGGCGTTGACATATTTTCA
>PLNY01000467.1 GCA_003141915.1 Anaerolineae bacterium
CAACCCGTATGTGCCGTGGGGCGAGAACCCCAGCGGTGCACTCTTTATTGTGGTAGCTTTGCTGTCTCTAGTTTACAGCCGCAAGAAAAAACGCGGTACACTGGATACGATCATCATTTTGGTGGTGCTTGGCGTGGTGCTTGGAATGAGTTTGTCAGCATGTCAGCAGCCCACGCCTTCTTCTCCTGCACCGGGTGGTGGTAATCAACCTACTCCACCGCCATCTATTGGTGGACCTGCTGGACCAACCCCAACCCAAAACCCCACTCCACAGCCAAATGGAACGCCAGTGCCAACAGCACAGCCTATATCGTGTCCAATAGCATCGACGCTTACCAATAAGTTTCGAATTACGGCCGATGAGATTACAAGTGCAGGCGGAACGATGATGGATTATTTTCAAAAGGAAGTAAAGGATGATCCAGCTTTGTTTATGGCTCGAGTCGCAATGGGCGAAAGTGCTGATAATGGGGAACGTAGTAGAATTATATGGCTTATAACTACCAGAGTAGTGCTAGGATTTAATAATAGTAATTTGCGATCTAGTGCAACAATGGAAAGTAGTATTTGGGATCATTTTGGTCCACCTAGCAGTTTGCATAGAGAGCTTTTGGAAACAAGTCCAAATGGCGGATATCAGTTCGAAGATGTTCATAAAGCTTTATCCATAACCGATCCTCCCGCGCAGGCAACAGGAAATATTCTCACTATGTTATATCCTGATGATTCTGAAATTTCAGATTTCGAAAGTATGTATAAAGTCGCGCAGGAGGCGTATGGCGCGCAAAATGAAGCCGCATTAAAGACAACGTCCAATTCAGATCTAGCTATAATAAAGGGCTATGATGGTTATCTGGCACCTAATAAGGGCGTTACTGCTGGTATAACTCATTTTCGCGGCGGTCGTTCAACCCAACAATTTAGTTCAAGTTCTGGCAACATATGGGATGATGAGTATCCGATGGACGATGTGTTCTTTGGGATGATAAGCTGTAAAGATGAAAAAAACCTAATTAGGTTGGTTTATGATCCCAGTTCGAATGGGCAAGGAGCTTGGCTAGCAAAGCTATTTGCCAAAAGCGACCCGGATCAAATAGCTTGCCCCAATTAAAAAAACGAGGCCAATTATGAATGTTTCAAGGCTTACCAGTATAAAACACAGCTTGGCTTTAGTTTTTATTGTGTTTATCTTTCCACTACTATCTTCTTGCAAGCCAGATGCTTTGCAAAACGCCAAGCCTGAGTCTGTTTATGTTACTCTTCAAGATGGTAATCTGGGAGAAATATGGGCGTTACCGCTTGCTAAAAATACGGAGCCAAAAGTATTATACCGATTGGCTCCGGCACACATAGACTTTATTTCTTCCAAGAAGGCTAACTTGATGACTAAACGTTTCATGGATGAACTCCAATCAAGACTGGACGCAGTAAAATCCAGCAATACTGATCTTCAAATTGAACTTGATGAACTTGTTTTATCGCCCGACAAAACACTGCTTGCTTGGGACGAATACATGTATCAACCTCCAGAGCATGATCTTATACAATCCACAATAAAGATAATGAGAATTGACAATCAGTCCATCGTGGCTACATATTCAACTTTCGGCGCCGTTGAAGACCTTTCCTGGTCGCCAGACAACAAACATATTCTTTTCGATTGGACTACTGATGATGTTTCGC
The DNA here is from genome assembly GCA_003141915.1 of Anaerolineae bacterium. Taxonomy (GTDB): domain Bacteria; phylum Chloroflexota; class Anaerolineae; order Anaerolineales; family Villigracilaceae; genus Fen-1038. The sequence continues at coordinate 1,684 of PLNY01000467.1, forward strand.
AAGTCTCGTTGTTAGACATATCCAAATCCGCAGTTGTTAATATTTCACGTGGAAGTAGTCCTGTTTTCTCTCCAAAGGGGGACGTTGTCTTTGCAGAATTTCCTGCCGTATGGCCCAATAACGATGGTTGTTGCCAAGCAATTAATATCAATACAGGTGCGGATAAAAAAATTGAAATTGATAATCAAGACCCTCTCAGCAAACCTTTTCCATCTCCGGACGGAAAATACATTACACTGGTTGCGAAGAATAAAGAAGGGATCCCCAATCTCGTGATGGTAGATGTTGACACTAGCGAAGTTCAAACATTTCCCGTACAGTTTATTGGCACAAATATTGTTTATTTTCCTCAGTGGTCTCCTAAGGGAGGCCAAATTGCAATGACAATTTTTAATCCAAATCCGTCTCTGATGGTTTTGAATAAGGATTTTGGAAAGATAGAGCTTCAATATCAAATGGATGGGGTCGCAGAATGGAAGTGGTCAGACAATGGAGAACAAATACTTATTCTAAAACTCGATTATGGTACAAGCGAATTGTGCACAGTGTCAAGTGCACAATTGGAGATTGTTAGCTTGAAAGACAAAAGCATTAAGCTAATTGACCTTCCAGACCCAGTTTATAAGGCGCTACATCAAGAGTTATTTAAATATATTTGTCCGCCAGGCCTTGCCTGGATAGCATGGTAGTTTAAGTTCATCTTCATCTTATCAACGACCTCTAAGTTCTGTAAAAACTCGGGGGTCTTGATGAGACTAACAATCGCTTTATCGCATTCCTCATTCCGCTTACTGCCCTGGTAGCAACACGCCGCGCCAGTTGGTAAGCGCACAGGGACAGATCACTTACTCGGCGCGTTACACTCCCTGGGGCGATACGTTGCAATCGAGCGGCACAGGCAACTTCTCTTATGGTTACCTCGGCGGTTTGATGGATACCTCCACGGGTCTGATGTATATGGGCAACGGGCAGTATTATGATCCGCAAACCGGACGCTTCCTGAGCAGGAACGCAAAACCCGATCAAACCAACCCGTATGTGCCGTGGGGCGGTAACCCCACCGGCGCGCTCTTCACGCCGCTGGCATTGCTCTCTTTAATTTACAGCAGAAAGAAGAAACGCGGTACACTGGA
>PLNY01000017.1 GCA_003141915.1 Anaerolineae bacterium
CAAAACTCGCCTCGCTAAACGCCCGACCATTTGCTCCCATCTGCCTGTAGATTCTCTGACCTGCTTCGGGAGAATTTGTCGTCGGGTCGTTTGCCACGACATCAAAGAATGCCGTTTGCTTAGGCCAGACCGCCCAAACAAAGGCCGCTAGATAGCCAATACCTGTAAATCCGAAAACAACATTGATCCCACATATTACCCACCTGTAATGGTGCTTACGCCGAAAAGCAATGATCGTGGGAAGAAGATATGCCGCTAAGGCCAAGNNAGAATCGGTGCTGTTCATGGTCTGGCAACTCACTTTCACAAAGTGGACGTGTGCTTATTGTTTCTGGGAATTCCGGCTTTGCAGTCGCTGCGCCTATGTCGGTTCATTGGCCGGGCGCCGCATCGAAGTCCACCGCTGCGACAGTTCTTCGCCCGCCCTCGTCAACTTTTATGACGCAACCAATGCCTTTCATGTGCTGCTCTTCAAGAAAGAATTTGCACACCCCTTCGCTCACGGGTGTTGCACCGGCGGCGACAGTGGTACCGCAATTACCGCAAAAGGTGGTTCCGGCTTCAAACTGCGTCCCACACTTTGTACAAAATGCCATNNTTGATCTGGAACCAGGTCGGATTTGATGAGACTTACTGAGCCATCCTGATCGTTGGTGGCAAACAGGAGGTGGATAGGGATGAGCGTGTTGGCGTTGTTCACGACGCCGTTATTAAAACAGGACTGTTGTTGCTGAGATGGCTCTCCTATAGCGCCTGTCGGAATACAGGAATCGCTGATCTTCTTGACGATTGGTTGGCAGTAAGTTCGTTTGAGACAAGATGCAAAATCTGGATGATCAAAGTTGCCAAGAGCGTCTTGAAAGGTCTGATATCCAACAAAACCAACGGTGATGGATTTGTCGGGGCNNGCTTGACCAAATGTAATCTTAGAAAATTCGGGCGGGTGGGAATTGCGGACGGTTTCGATGAGGGCCTGGCGGTGGTGTTGGGTGTAGGAATAGTTGATTCCGACACCAACTAGAGTTAAAACAATGACAGCAACCATGATCTTCCAAGAGGATGTGAATCGTTCGAGTAAGGAGGTCGTTTTTTCAGGGGCGCCTGAAACTGGTTCCTGTTGTGGGATGTTGGGTGCTTTCATGCCCGGCGTTGCAATAGCGGCGACAGCGGCACCGCAATTACCGCAAAAGGCTGTCCTCGCTTCAAACTGCGTTCCACACTTCTTGCAAAANNTTGTTCATGGCGTGAGGTGGTTCAAGGTATCTTCCGGTTATTAAGTGAAGAAACTATTCTCCCGGTCATAGAGCAGCTGGAATGGCACACGCGACAAAACCGCGCATAAATCTCAACCATTACCCCTAGTCTCGGCAAGGAACATGAGGGCAATAATTGCCAGAGCGGCAATCTCAAACCCGATTGCCGCACCAATGCTCGTTCCGCCTTGGCGAGCCAACTCAATGTCAGCCTGCTCCGGCGTGTTCATCGCCGTAATTTCTATTACCTTTTCTTGCACATGATGCTTATAAAGAGAGTTCCCCCACCAACCTAATGTTGCTATTGTCGCAATACTAATGGCGAAAGATAGAATAGCTGGACTACCGAAGGCATATTCAGCTAAATCTTCAACGCAGAGAAGTCCAACAAAAATGCAGCAATAGAGATACATGTTTCTGTACGCCATCCAAGGTACTGTTAGAAGAAATGCAGCCCAATTCCACGATTGTTTTCTCTTTTTTAGTTCGGCAATTTTCCACTTGCGGTTGAAGTAATCGTAATTATTTCCGATAAACTTCATTTCTGCCGTAGTAACGTCATCCGTTGGTCTGGCTTGCTGTGCAGCGTTGGATAAAAATGGCTGGATTGTTGCAGTAGCGGCGACAGGGGTACCGCAATCACCGCAAAAGGCTGTTCCAGCCTCATACTGCGTTCCACACTTTGTACAAAATGCCATTGAGATTCTCTTTCTTGTTCATGGCGTGAGGTGGTTCCATTTGTCTTCAGGTTGTTCATCGAAAAACTGTTCTGCCGTTCGTTCAAGTGGTGGGCATTTCTACGTCTCGTTGAGGCTGCGCGTTAGAAACCCATCCAAATCGTCGTGAGGGCACAGTCAACGAGCCATGCCCTCGGCACTTTCATCTGTTCGGGAATGGGAGAGAGTTAAGGGGATTATATTGGGAGCGGGTCAGTTTACGCCAACGGGCACATTGCGGCGATATCGCGCTCCCCTCGTGAAGATGTTGTTTGGCGAGCAGACCTTACAGTTTTGCTGGTCTAGGGAAAAGCCACGGCCTTCCATGATCCTCCGGATATACCAACCGACGAACTGCTTCACACGATTCTCACGCACAATCTCGCCAAAGCGCTTCGCGAGTTGGGCTGAGAGAGCTTCAGCCGCAGGTTTCACGAGGTCTGAGGCCGTGTCCATGCGGATGAACGCATCATCGCTCTCAATGTACAGTTGAATGGCGCGGAGTGTCTGGTCATCGGCAGCACCTCGGTAACTGCCAAAGTCGTCCGACTGGAGGTTCGTTGTGTTGTTCATAGCTTTGTTTCTCCCTTTTCCAAGTTTTATTGAGCACGTCTCTACTATAGCGTAGCTTATATGGCGTGTCAAATGTGGCGTGGAGTCGGTTTCGTGTTGGCGGAATGGAGCGGCTTCGGAAAAAGGAGAGAAGGGTATGCCAAGTGCAAATATGCGGAGTAAACAGAGGGTCAAAAAAAGCTGCGAAACGGAATCATCTTGTGCGGCCTTCTTCGCTTCATGCAATTGAGTCCATTGACGATATATTTGCGGGTCGCGCTCTGAATTCCGATTTCTGAGTGGCGAGTGCCTGATCCAGCCTCTTTGCGATAAATTGGTTCAAGCCCGTCGGGTAGGGTCAAACGAGACTGACGCGAAGCGGAAGCACAGTACAGGGCGGGAAGACGGGCGTCCGCAAAAATGGGGCCTGCTTCAGCAGACCCCGTATTCCAAAGTTCATGATTTGTCGCTACGCGGCTTTTGCCCTTTTCGCGGCTGTGCTGCGCGGCTGGCTTGGATTCGCTTTGTTCGTCTCCTTCCTGGTGGCGTGCGCTTTTTCTTTGGCGGCGAACTCCTGCCTGATCTTGGCCGTGATTGCGGCCAC
>PLNY01000459.1:0-269 GCA_003141915.1 Anaerolineae bacterium
GCCGCGAAACTTTTGGATGTTCATGTGGATAAAGGCGGCGTCGAGGAGATTGGTCGCCGGGCACGCGGCACGCCGCGCGTCGCGCTGCGTTTGTTGCGAAGAGTCCGCGATTACGCCCAAGTCCGCGCGGATGGGACGGTCACGCAAAAGCTGGCGCAACAAGCGCTTGATCTGTTGCAGGTGGATCCGCTTGGGTTGGATGATGTGGATCGCCGCGTGCTCAGAACGATCATCGAAAAATATAACGGCGGACCGGTGGGACTGAACAC
>PLNY01000459.1:287-3460 GCA_003141915.1 Anaerolineae bacterium
CGCAACCTCGTTTGATTTAGATAAGGGTTGCGCGTGGAAAATCTTGCCAAGTATCTTATGATCGGTGGGATTATTTTGATTTTAGCTGGCGGGGGAGTTTATCTCGCCGCGAAGTTCGGCTTACCGCTTGGACATTTGTCCGGCGATATTCATATTGAAAATGGAAACTTCACTTTTTACTTTCCGCTGGCGAGTTCGATTTTGATTTCAGTGGTTTTGACAATTGTCTTGAATGTGATATTGCGGTTATGGAGAAAATAACAGGTGATGAAAAGCAAGCTTAATAACTTGATGGGTAATTTGCCATTGGAGAGCGGATTCAAAAAGAGAATGCGTTTTCATCAAGCATGGTGGCGGACATTTGTATTAGTAGAAGAAGCAGGGAATCACCCAGTTAGAAAAAACGAGACAATTGGTAATACCATATTAAGTGGGCGGACTAGCCGAAAGAATTTCTTGTCTCAAAACATAATAAATGCTGTTGAAGAAACAATTCATGATCGAAAAGTTGCCAAGTCCGGAATTATTGAAGAAGACCGATTATTCAACAATCTTTTATCCAGCCAGCCGCTGTGTTTTAATTTTTTTGGCGAGTTGAAAAATGATCCTGTCTTGGCATTAAGAGTTTTGCAGCGCTTCTACCCCGAATTGACAGAAGTGGTGAGTGTAAAATTTGAATTTGCCGCAGAAGAAAAATACACGAATGACAATTCCGCTTTTGATGTAGCTTTTGAAGTGATGACTGGAAGGAAAAAAGGATTGTTAGGAATTGAATGTAAATATACTGACTCCTTTTCTCCAAAGGAATATGATAAGGAAGAATATCTCCATATTTATAACGAAAGCAGAGATGCAACTTTTATTGCACCTTACAAAAGTTTTATTGCTTCAAAATTTAATCAATTGTTTCGCAATCAGCTGATAGGGGAGGCGTTGGTTCAAAATAAAAAATATGACTTTGTGCTTACCGGTTTGTTTTGTCATCAAGATGATGTTGAAGCGCAAAATACAGCCGCAGAATTCCAGAGTATGTTGAAGGATGGTAAGTCAAAATTCAAAGTGATAACTTATCAAAACTATTTGGAAAATCTTCAACAATTAGATATAGGCTGGGAACAGCGAGAGCTGAGTATGCTTTTATGGGCAAGATATTGCGGAACGAAGTTGAGCGAATCAGCATTAATGTAAATAGATTTTAGTATCGGGATATTTTTGAAAACCTCCGACTTCGATTATCACCTTCCTGAATCTTCCATCGCGCAGACGCCCATCGAGCCGCGCGATTCTTCGCGTCTGCTTGTGCTTCATCGCGATACAGGAACACTGGAACACAAAATCTTTCGCGAGGTCGGCGAATATCTTCGTCCGGATGATTTGCTGGTGTTGAATCAAACGCGCGTCATCCCGGCGCGGATTTATGCGCGTAAGTCAACGGGCGGACGAGTCGAATTGCTGTTGCTGCGGCGCGAAGATGAAGTCACTTGGCAATGTCTGATCGGTGGAAAAGGCTTACGAGTAGCCACCAAGATAAAAGTCGAAGATGGGCCGCAAGCAGAAATCGTTAAAGTATTGAATGGCTCAGAACGGCTCATCCGATTTGAAGAACCGATCGAACCATATTTTCCAAAGATCGGCAATGTACCATTGCCGCCATATATTCATGAAAAGTTAAATGATCCCGAACGTTATCAAACCGTGTATGCGCGCGAACCCGGTTCTGCCGCTGCGCCGACGGCGGGTCTGCACTTCACGCCGCGCTTATTGGATGAATTAAAAAGTCAAGGCGTGAAGATTGGTTACGTCACGCTTCATGTCGGACTGGATACATTTGCGCCGGTCACCGAAGAGAATCCGCAGGAACACAAAATCCATACCGAGTGGTGCGAGTTGAATCAAGAGACCGCGAATTTAATCAATCAAACGAAACAATCAGGTGGACGCGTGATTGCAGTTGGAACAACCTCCGTGAGAACATTGGAATCTGCGGCAATCGAGAACTCTGATTCCGGAATATCGGCTTTCACCGGTTCCACATCTCTTTACATTCTTCCCGGTTACAAATTCAAGATCGTGGATGCGATGATCACCAACTTTCATTTGCCCAAGTCCACGCTGATCATGCTGGTCAGCGCGTTTGCCGGGCGCGAGCGGATTTTGTCGGCGTATGAAACCGCGATCCGCGCGGGCTATCGCTTTTATTCGTTTGGCGACGCAATGCTCATTTTATGATTCCAGGAATCGCCTCGAGCATGATGTCCATGGCGCGATCCGTTTGATCGTTCAGCATCATCTCTCCAAGCTTTTCGCCATACTGGATCAGTTCCGGGATGCTGGATGGATCGTCCATTTGAATGACCCTCTTGAGGTCCACTTGGAAGCGGCGGAAATCTAATTGATCGAAAAGCTTTTGAACGAGGTCCACCTGTTGATCCGCGGCGGAAACTTGATATGCATCCAGGATGGGCGTAATGTNNATGCAAACACAATTTCATACGCGGCCAGATAACATGGATTGCAATATGAGCCAAGGCCGCCATCCACATAGCGTCCATCTATGGATGGAAAATAAGTCGGCGCGGCGGCGGAGGCCATCACTGCTTTGACCACTGACCAGTTTTCATAGTTGCTCTTATACGGCTTGATGAAGCACGTGCGGTTCTCAACAATGTCGAAGGTGGTGATGACCATGTCAATAGGATGTTGGGCTTTCCATAATTCAGCCGTCATTTTCTTGCCAAAATATTGATCCAACGCTTGTTTCAACGGAAGATTTGAATAGCGATAGTTGAACAGCGGCCATAATAATGTGCGGATGCTCTTATGGAAGATTTTATTGCCGAGTTCGAGATATAGTTCATGGAGTGCCTTCGCTTCCAATCCCGACCCCAAACCGGCCGCGATGATCGAGCCTGTGGATGTGCCCGCTGTGAGTCCCGTCCGCTCGTGAAGCGGATAGCCCAATTGTTCCTCGACCATCGAAAGCGCTTTCGTGATCATCACACCCTTGATGCCACCACCGTCAATGGCGATGGCAAGATTTTTTCGGAATGGTTGCATACGTTCTCCTTATATCTGCTTATAGTGTAACCAAAAACGGACAAATTTCAAGTGGAGTAAAATGGGTAAAATGGATTTTGATTCGCTCAACCAGGAAATCATCGCTTGCCGAAAAT
>PLNY01000027.1 GCA_003141915.1 Anaerolineae bacterium
CTTTTGCCTTTCCGTGTTTCATGGATTAGTCGCCTCGCATATTCGTCAAGACAAAATATCCATTAGTTACACACTGACCCCTTTACGCCTCTTTATCCTTGACTCCAAGCCCCCGCGCCCCTCATAATGCCAGCCAGTTAAACGAAAAGACCTGAACAGTTACGAATATTCTTAATCGATGTGGCACACTTTTCCTTTTGCCGTTGTAATATCAATGGCTGGGCGGCGGCGCCTCAATCAGGCATTACATCGGGGTATGGCCCCAAAAACCGCTCACCGTTGAAGTGAACCATGTGGTCAGGGTCTTCAGCAATCCAGACTTCGGATTCCCATGCTATTTGTGAAACAAATGACTGCATAACCCGGCGAGTTTCAAAGGCGGTGACAAAAACAAGGCCTGCCTTACAGCCCGCAAACAATTCTTTAAGTTCCTTACGACGCTTGCCATCTACCGGCCCGGCACTTGTGACAGCTTCAATCAGTAACAGCCAATTCTTTGCGGTATAGTGAACGATGACATCGGGTATTTTTGCGGCTGAGTCCAAGGTAACGCCAAGGGATTTGAGACGTGCAACCTCAAGATGAACGAATTTATTCTCCGTATCACCGATGTAGATGACGACGCCGCCTGGAGCAAAGGCAGGACAAAACTGCTCAATGATTGCTTTGATGAGGGGATTCTGTCCACCCGGCGAAAGCGCCACCTGCGAACCGTCAGGTAGTGTGACGGGCACGCGTGCCAGATTCCGTTTCCGGGCAATCTCGTGTTTAATGCTTTCGCGGCTGATAAGATATGTTTCCAGCGCCGGAGTCCAATTTTTGGTTCCAAAATTCCGCAGCAATGCGAGCGCCGACGGCTCAATCTGATAGACCGTCTTTCCGCTGTTGGTTGGCCGGTTTGGGTCGTCTGGGTTGCGGAGCAACAATCCAGCCTCTACAAAAAACTTTACGGCATCGTCTCGAATTGTTTCGCGGGTGTTAGGTGCGTAGCGAACTCCATAAGCTTCAGCGATGAAATCAATGACCGGCGTGATGCCGCGCAGGGGTGCTTGTGCATCTTCCCAAGGAACATCTGGACGAAGATCAAGCAACGCAAGCAAAGTGTAGGCGGCAGTCTCGTTCCTTTGCCTTGGCCCAAACTGCAACGCGGTAAGGATTTTGCCAGTCTCAGTGAGTCTCTGTTTTCGGGATTCGTCTAAACGATTTGGCTTATTGGTGGTCATGAAGATACTTTTCCACGAGTTTATCCAGTGCTTCTTGCGGTTGGTCGAGTTGTTTCAATTCGCTTCCCATTGCTTTCAATGTTTCGCGGTCAGGATATGCCAATTTGCGCAGGTCGGTAGCATTTACCTGCGTGTGCCCACTGAAACGCCGGAAATATTGGTCAACCACAGTAGAATTTAGGAAAGCAAAAAGGCCAACTGCCAAATTTCTATCCAACCCATGCCCGTCAGCGTGGAAATAATTAAGATGGTTTTCAAATCCCAGCCATTCAGCATCTACGTCCTGCGGGTCAAATATACAAGCAACCAAACGGCGGCGTTCCTCTTTGGATGTGAATCGTTTCGTGAGCAAATACACCCCTGATTTTACGAGCCAAGGCCGGGTTTCGTCATTGTTGAGAATGGCGTTAGGTTTGCGAGCATCCAATTTGGGCCAATGGACAGTTCCACCATTGAAATGGCATGGATAATCCAATGGCACAGTTCCTTTCTCCGGCTTCATGCGCAAAGCACCTTTAAGACGAAAATCAACAACACGCCCGGTTGAAACGGTAACACCTAAAGTCGCAAGAGTTGCGTGCAATCCATCCATGACCTTTTTCGCGCCTGCATGACCGGAAGCGGATGGAATATGAATAAATTTTTCCGAATCGCTTTTATGAACGATTTCGGCGAAGGGAATTCTTTTTGCCGCAACAATGTCACCATGCTCGCCGCTGCTGCTGGAAACCACCAACTCACGGGGTTGCTTACGGCCCTTTATGACATGGAAAATAATATTTTCCTGCAACACGCTATCGTCGCGAAANNGGTGAACCTCCAAGTTGGCAAGAAAATCTTCGCGGAAGGAACGAAAATATGGGCCATTGCAAAAACTTCTTGGAGTGATGCCTACAAGTTGCCCGCCGGGAGCGAGCAATCGCTGGATGAGGGCAATAAACCCCGCGTAAAGATTGCTCGTTTCAACACCAATATGGCGCAGACTTCGCCGTTCAGCCGAATCCGTGCCGATTTTCCGGTAGGGCGGATTTACAATGGCGGCATCGAAAACGGGCGGCTTTGTGCCGAACAAATTATCAGCAAGGCGGGCTGACATTTCCTGAATGAAGTCGGTCTCATGGATGATGAAACTGAATCGAATGCCTGCCTCAACGCAAAGGCGCTGACAGTCCTGCATCGTTTCCAAAAGAGCATCCTGAATGAGTGGGTCAAGCTCGTAAAGGGTCGCATCGATACTGCAAACGCCATTTTTTTTCTCACACAAGCGCGAAACAAGGGCTGCCGTGAGTGCGCCCGCACCTGCTCCGGCATCCAACAGTCGAACCGCATTGGGAAACGGATCAAACAACGAAGCCATAAAATCAGCCACAGGCGCAGGCGTGAGGAACTGTCCAAGTTCCCCTTGCCGCCTACGGGCTGCTGATTCTGTTGTGACCGCGCTTAACATGAATTGACGGTAGCAAAGTTGACAACACTTCGCAACCGAGCAATCGGGACACTTCACCCGCCGTCGCGGCAGCGAGTGAAGCGTTTTGTCGGGGTCAATCCTCATCCGGCTGCATGACGGTGACGGCCGGTTCTGGAGAGTCCATGTCATGTGCGCCACAGACGGCAACCAGTTTCACAAGCCGTGGGCGGCGGTTGTCGTTGCGGAC
>PLNY01000296.1 GCA_003141915.1 Anaerolineae bacterium
CCGGGCTTCGATAAAACAAAATCTGCGGCGCGAATAACCTCCGGATAAGCGTCAGCCACAGCCACCGCCCAGCCCGCGATCTCAAAGCAAGGCAGGTCGTTGAAATCATTGCCGACATAAATAATCTGTGCAGGGTCGAGATTCTTTTCAGCCAGAAATCTATTAAGCGCTTCACCTTTTTCGTTAAGTCCCATTCCATGGATAGCTTCAATGCCCATCTTTTTTGCGCGCGCCTTGACAACGGGATTGATTTCTGACGAAAGGATCATCACCTCGATGCCGCGTTCACGCAACTGACGGATCCGCATCGAATCAGACCGGGAAGCGACAACCGTTTCTTTGCCGTTTTCATCCACCCAGACGCGCCCGTCGGTGATCACGCCATCAAAGTCAGTGATGATCATCTTGATTTTTTCCGGCATTGAACGATTCTTCCTGCCGGGCGAAACCATATCCAAGCCGCTGTAAACCAAGGCTTCGTATTTCGCCCAATCGGAAAGATTATCAATATCCACCGTGTAACGCGGATCAATGATCAGCGGATAAATTTTATCCCCGGTGAGCGAACGCTTGCGGGAAATGCTGGATGCGCGGATCGCGTCAATGTGGCCGGTTTGCCAATAGATCGGTGGCAAAATCTGACGCGGCGCGTTATATGGCTCAGCAATCCCGGGCACTTCGAGCAGAGGAGTCATCGGGCCGTCAGGTTTTGAGATGCGCCACATTTTATGCGGGTTCTGTCCGGCAGGGACCACACCGCGCACACAATCCGCCCGAGGATGCTGCAACAAAATGCTGATGGCATCATCCACGCAATTTCGCGGTCGGATAGGCGACGTGGGGCGCAGTTGCACAACCATCTCAGGTTTATATTCTTCAATCTCTTCCAGCCATTTGAGAGCTTGTTCAAAGACCGGCAAATCAAGTGTGTTATCCTGCGCGAGTTCAACAGGGCGGAGAAATGGAACTTCGGCTCCATACTCACGCGCCACGGACGCAATCTCTTCATCGTCCGTTGAAACAATGACGCGCGTCACCATCTTCGATTGCTTTCCCGCCGCGATGCTCCACGCGATCAACGGATAGCCTGCGAAGTTGCGAATGTTTTTGCGCGGGATTCCTTTTGAGCCGCCGCGCGCGGGAATGATGGCTAAGACTTCAGTCATTTTCTCACCACGAAGGCACAAAGATCACCAAGTTTTCTTTGTGGGCACAAAAGATTCTTTGTGCACTTGGTGTCTTTGTGGTGAATAATTACCATGCTGTCCAGCCTCCATCTACCACGACATTGTTGCCGGTCATATACGACGATGCATCGGAGGCAAGGAACAACAATGCGCCATTCATCTCATCTTTATGCGCCATACGTCCGAGGATGGTTTTGGCGGAATAATTTTTGACAAAATATTCTTCGTGATTATTGAACACGCCGCCCGGCGTCAGCGCGTTGACGCGGATTTCCGTATCCGCATAATACGCCGCGAGATATTTGGTGAAGCCAAGCACCCCCGCTTTGGTCACCGTGTAATAAACGGGTTTGAAAGCAACTCGTTTGCCATCTTTGATATAAATACGCTGGTCGGGGCCGTTCAATCCATACGTCGAGCAGATGTTGATGATGCTGCCTTTTTTGCCATGTTCAGTCATCGGCTTGACGCAAGCTTGCGTGATCAAAAACATGCCGGTCAGATTCACGTTCAATGCGGCGTTCCATTGATCGAGCGGATAATCTTCGAAGTTGCCGGGCGCAATTCCTTTGGAGGCCGCATCGGGATCGAACTTCGGATCGAGAGCCGCGGAATTCACGAGGATGTCGAGCCGCCCAAAGTCGGAGAGAACGGAAGCGACAAGCCCTTTAACGGAATCAGGTTTGGTAATGTCCACGCCAAATCCTTTAACGCGATATCCATCTTTGGTTAAAGCATCCGCATTTTTTTCCGCGGCTTCGATATTCAAATCGACCACCACAACAGATGCGCCTGCTTCGGCCAGCGTTTTGCAAAACTCCGTGCCGAGCAGACCTGCGCCGCCCGTTACGATTGCAACACGATCTTTCAAATCAAACTTTTCTTGAATCTTCATTCAACCTCTTATGGCGCGGCATACACAATGCCCGTGCCGGATTTGCTTACAGGATTTAAACCTTGAGCTAAGAACGCAGCATCCGGGCCCGATGACTGCTCGCCCCCTGCAAAGATTGCCAGCACTGCTTTCTTGTCCAGAATCTGCTGATGTACCTGTGCCACACCTTTTTCATAATCAACTGACCTGGGTTGAGCTGTTACGGGGTCAACACGATTCGGCAAAGAATATGTCGGGCGGTCCGTGTATAAATAAACCGCGCCCGTTTCATTGGTATAAATCATCACCGTGCGAGGAAGCGTCCGCAAATATGCCATTTGCTTTGAGTCATACCAAACGAAGGAGGCGAAGCCCTGTCCGCCTTTGGAAAGATTTTGGATGGTGTAGATTTGATTATAGATGGATGTGCCAATAATGAACAACGCCAGCACAATGACAATCGCGCGGCGTTTCTTCCACAACCAAACTCCCAGCAGGACGAGCAGAATCAACAACGAGGCAAAGACTGGAGCCAGAATGCGTAATTGAAATTTTGTAGATGCGTCAAAGAGCAGCATCGATGCGATAATGGAGGCAATGTATCCAAAGATGTATAAGCCGGTTGTGAAGGATATAGTCTCCGAGCGAGGTGTCTGCGGAGGCCCGACAAAATATTTCCAAGCCTTGATACTAACCCAAACCAACACCACCAATAAAATCAAAACTGCAAGAGCAATAAAAAGCCAAGGCATTTTGTTAAATTGCTTTTGCCAATCTGCCACCGGCACGAGGAACCGCGAGATTACAGATAGCGTAGTGTCGAAGTTGCTTGCCGTAATCGGATGCCATACCAGTTCGCGATTCGTGGCATTCCCCGCCGCGAGCAGATTCCGAATCGACCAAACTAAAATCCATGGCACGACGCTGGCGAGAAATATCCCTGCGCCGACGAATCGTTTGCGCCAGGTATCGTGCAGGATGAATAGCGCAACGAGAAATGTGGCAACTAGAGCCAGGCCTGCATAACGCGTCAGATACGCCGCGCCGACAAAGACTCCGCACGATACCAGCCACAGCCAATAAGCATCTCGTTCAAAATACAGATCGAACATCCAGAACGCGAGCAGGCTCAAAAAGATGAAGAGCGGCTCGCTCATGGCCGTCGTATAAACTTGAAGTAAGGAACCGTTCAAGACAAACAGCGCCGCAAGCACAAGCCCCGCCATCAATGACTTCGTCATGCGCCAGCCGAGGATGCCGGTCAATGCTGTGCTGAGTCCAAATAACAAAGCGTTGAGCAAACGCGAGCCGCGCAGCGGATCCAAGCCGAAGAAACCGATGAAGGCCAGCGCGGAGGAAAAGGCCGGCGGAAAATGCGTGATCGGATTATCGCTTACCAGCCACGCCTCGCGATAACCGTGTCCCGCAAGCAGACTGCGCGCCCCAGAGATATACGCTATCGAATCATCGGAAAGGCCGAGCCCCTCGGGAGTGGATCGGAGCACGAGGAATATTCCTAGTACGGTCAGCAGGCTGAGGACCAGGAAAGAAACGAGGCGGGGTCTGAAGCGGAGGTTCATGAATTGTATCTGTCATTGCGAGTCTTTGAGAAGCGATCTCAAATTGCAGGCAAACAGGAGATTGCTTCGCTCGCAATGACATAATGTTTATTTCAGCAGGAATCCTTGTTCTTCAAGATAAACAGCGATCTTGCGCGCGTTCTCTTCGGGAGTCGCGCCGTAGCCTTTGAGCGTGATTTCGGGATCAATCGGCGGCTCATACGGATCATCCACGCCGGTAAAGCCCATTGGATGACCATCCTGCATCGCCTGACGCGCTTTGGCATACAAGCCCTTTACATCGCGCTGTTCGCAGAC
>PLNY01000411.1 GCA_003141915.1 Anaerolineae bacterium
GGTATTGTTCAGAAGCGGGTGGCGAGGATCCTGAGTTAATTGATTGTAATAATAAGATGGAATAAAACGCGCCATCCGGTTATTTTCATAAGTCGGATAGGAAACCATCGCCAGAATTTCGCCAGTCTTTGGATTCATCGCCATCACCATGCCGCTGGAAATTCGGATGCGCGCAAAATAAACGTTCCAATAATTGATCTCGGAGATAAGAGCGGCTTGGGCCGCGGCCTGCAGGCGGGTATCAATGGTCAGCGTAACGTTATAGCCGGGAACGGCCGCAAGAGGCGGCTGGATATAACCAAGCTCCTGACCGGCCACATCAACCTGCACGACTCTTTTCCCATTTTGTCCGGCAAGCACATCCTGAAGCGAATCTTCGACCCCGGCATAACCAATTTTATCTCTGTTCGCTACAAAACCTCGCGCACTCAATTCGTCCTCTAAGGATGCGGGAATGGGGCCAAGAAACCCGATCACATCCGCAGTCAATGAGCCGGTTGGATAATCGCGGATGGGTTGAATTTCAATACTGACTCCGGGCCAATCCACAGAGCGTTCGGTGACGAGGCGCGCAACATCCTCGCTGATGTCGCACTTGATTTCAACCGGCGTGTACGGCGCGAGCGAATCGCCAAGCGCCACCAAATCGGCGATTCCCGGCCCCGGAACACAAGGACCATAGTTCTTGGCATTATTCAAGGAATCAGTAGTAACCGGACCTCCGACTGGAACTCCGGTGATTGCAGAAACATCCCGATAAATTCTTTCGATGTCCGCTTCATCGTCCGGAAGATTAGCAGGCGTGATGACAAGATTATATGAGGCCGTATTCCGTGCCAGCACATAACCATTCCGATCATAGATGATTCCGCGCGCCGCAGGAAGACTGATCTCGTTGGTAAAATTATCTATCGCCCGCGCCGTCAAACCCTTACCTTCTGAAATTTGCAATGACAAAAGACGCCCTAACATCAAAGCCAAAATCAGCAGGCCGACAATATAAACAACGAGCAGCCGCCTAAAATCAAAGCTAGATGAATGCGAAGAAGAAGACTTCACGCTTCCTCCCGAATCGGGAAAACCCAGCTTGCCAAATCACGCATCAAGCCGTATATCGGGATCGAAATCAGAAGGTTGAGCAAAAGGCTTGGAAGTGTGATCAAGCCCAATGAATCGCCTAAAGGCAAAGGGTCGCCTGAGAAGCGCAGATAGAGATAAGATAAAAGGTGCATAAATAAAGTTCCTAGAAAAGTAACGGTGAACATGGCTAATAATGGCGCCTGCCAAACGCGCTGTTGCAGCAATATCGCCAGCAGGACCACGCCGATGTAGCCAATCAATGTAACCATCCACGGCATGTGCGAGATCGCGCCAACCATGATGCTCGCCAAAAACGCCCATTGGAAAGCAGTGGTAACTCCTTTTTGCAAAGCCCAGGCTGCAAGCATCACGAGGATAAGATCAGCGTAACCGGCAAGCAGTGAAAACTGACTGACAATGGTTGACTGCAAAATTACTGCCAACGCAAACAATGGAATTGCTATAATATTACGCATAAATGCTAGGGCGCCGGCGTGGGAATAAGCGGAGTAATATCCACCGCCCGGAAGTTGGTGATCACGAGAACAATATCGAGGCGGGTAAAATCAACAGCAGATTGAACCGTGGCCTGCTGAAATAATTCATAATCCAGTTTGCGAACGTTGATCACCTGTCCCACAATCAAATCAGGCGGGTAGCCTCCGCCCAAGCCGGAAGTGAGAATCAAATCGCCGCTTTGAACCGCCGCATCCTGGGAGATCATATCAAGCGATATATCTCCGGTCACGGAGCCGAGCAGAACGGCATCCGTATTGGCGTTCTTGAGGTGGACATTCACAGTTGCGGCTGGATCAGTGATCAATTGAACGCGTGCGGCATCTGCAATGACCGCATCAATCCTTCCGACCAAGCCTTGGTTGGTCACAACCGGCATGCCGCGAAGTATGCCATCATTCGAGCCGCGATTGATGATAATATAATGAAGAAACGGACTCGGGTCGCGGCCAATGACCGAAGCGGCTTTATAACTGCTCTCCGGGTTGGCACGCGAAAAATCCACCAGCGCGGCAAGAATCTCGGTCTGGCTGACGCGTTGTTGCAAATCAATCACTTGGGTTTGCAGTTGAGAAATCTCCGTCTCCAACTCGGCGTTACTCGCGCGCAGAGAAACGATATCACGCGGCGCCGAAAGAAACTGCTGGATGGCTTGATAACGGATGGCAAACCAGTACTGGGCCGAAACCAATCCGCCGGTGAAACGATTAGAAGCCGAGCTAAAAAAACCGCCAAAAGCCAGCGCTAAAATTCCCCCGACGATCAAGAAAATAATAGTAGTTTGCAAGGAGCGGGAAAACAAATCTTTCATTTATATATATACTATAAAGCGCATAAGAATGCGCGGAATCGAATATCAACGGTTGTGGTGTGTACTGCCGCGCTCCAAGCCGACCAGGAAACGGCTCAGATGATCGTAATCTTCATACATAAAGGCGGCGCCGCGCACTACACAGGTAAGCGGATCTTCAGCAACCCACACACGCAACTTGAGTTCATCGGTCAAGCGGTCAGCGAGGCCTTGCAACAAAGCCCCGCCACCCGCCAAACAAATTCCAATATCCATCAGGTCGGCAACGATTTCAGGCGGAATTTCATCCAATGCATCACGCACGGTATCAATGATCACCTGCACCGATCCCGCCAGCGCCTCACGGATTTCGATGGACGATAGTTCGATGGTTTCCGGCAATCCATTCACGAGATTGCGGCCGCGCACTTCCATAATCTTTTCCGGCTGAAGCGGATAAGCGGAACCAATCTTCCATTTTACTTGTTCAGCGATACCCTCGCCAACCAATAGGTTATATTTATTCCGTACATATTGAACAATGTCCTGATCCAACTCATCGCCAGCCACACGCAGTGACCGCGAAGCGACCACGCCGCTCATGGACATTACTGCAACTTCGGTTGTGCCGCCGCCGATATCGACGACCATAGAGCCGCGCACCTCCCCGATGGGCAGACCCGCTCCCAGCGCCGCCGCGATCGGCTCCTCGATCAACATGGCTTGACGCGCCCCGGATGCCATCACCGCGTCGTAGACCGCGCGCTTCTCCACTTCCGTTACTCCAGTTGGGATACCGATTACAACACGCGGCCGTGGCAACGGCACAACGCTCTGTTCATGGACTTTGCCAATAAAATATTCCAGCATGACCTGCGTCACATCGAATTCAGAGATCACGCCATCACGTACCGGGCGGACAACCAGCACGTTGCCCGGCGTACGCCCGACCATTCCTTTTGCTTCCAAGCCAATAGCCAAAGGAAGACGGGATCTCTTGTCAATCGTTACCCAGGAAGGCTCATTAATAACTATACCCTTGCCACGCACGTGAACAAGGGTGTTCGCAGTGCCCAGATCAATAGCAATGTCTAATGAAAACAGGCCTAGCAGCCAGTTTATGGGGTTGAAGGCCAAAGTGAAGGCTCCTCGATGAGAATCTGTGAAAACTTACGGCTTGCTAGAATAATTATATCATACCGCAGGCATTTGCTCTAAAGAAACCGCGCGGACGAATGGGGTAAAATATCCACATGAAAAGATCTCATTCACGCGGGAGAAAAAATGCCGAATCTCGCATTCGTAACAGATAGCACCGCCTACATCCCTAACGAGTTGTCTAAAGCGTGCAATATCACTGTCGTTCCTCAAATTTTGATCTGGGGCGATCAAACCTACCAGGATGGAGTGGATATACAGCCTGGTGAATTTTATGCGCGCCTTAAAACCGACAAGGCAATGCCCACCACTGCGCAAGTGCCGATGCTGGAAGTGCAACATACCTTTCAACAATTGATTGACAAAGATTTCGAAGTGCTGGGTATATTCATCTCGGCCAAACTTTCCGGGACATTGCAGTCTGCGCTTCAAGCGCGCAAAGCCCTTGGTAATGCTGGGGAAAAAATCTTTCTGGTGGATAGCAATACAACTGCCATGGCGATGGGCTTCATCACATTGACTGCCGCGCGCGCCGCTAAACAGGGCGCCAGCATGAAAGACTGTTTTACTCTTGCTGAAAAAATCAGAGCGCATGTGGGAGTTTATTTTGCAGTAGACACGCTCGAATTTCTGTATCGAGGCGGACGCATCGGCGGCGCGACTCGTTTCATCGGGTCCGCCCTGAATCTTAAACCGATCCTCGCTTTGAAGGATGGCCGCGTCGAAGCGGAAGATCGGGTTCGTACAAAAAGCAAAGCGCTCGACCGCGTGCTCGAACTTGCCAGCGGACAGGTTAAGGGCAAATCAAATATTCGGGTTNNGAATGCAGAAGTTGAAGCAGTCGAACTGCTTGATCGCGCCACAAAGCAGTTGGGCGCGGTGGAAAACATTCTATCAACAGTCAGTCCTGTTGTAGGTGTTCACGCCGGCCCCGGCACCGTTGGCCTGGCTTTTATGACAGATATATAATCTGGTCAGATTTGATTGGAAATAAGCGAGTCTTTTTTCTTTTGCCGCGAACCACACTGCTTTCGCGAGGAAACACAAGATGAATTCGTGAAATTCTCGGCTAAAATAATTATTCCGAAAAGTCTTTTTATAGAATTTCCTGTTCGTGAAAATATGAAATGGAGAACAAATGACAAAACAATGGAACACCCCGCCCGCAATGACGATTGATCCAAAGAAGAAATATAAAGCCCGCATGGAAACCGACAAAGGCACAATGGTCATCGAGCTATTTGCCGACAAGGCACCCAAGACCGTCAATAATTTTGTGTTCTTGTCGCGCGAAGGTTTTTATGATGGGGTCATCTTTCATCGCGTCATCGGGGATTTTATGGCGCAAGGCGGCGATCCGACCGGCACAGGCACCGGCGATCCCGGTTATAGATTCGCCGATGAGTTTCATCCGAGCTTGAAGCATGATAAGCCGGGCATACTTTCCATGGCGAATGCCGGACCCAATACGAACGGCTCGCAATTCTTCATCACACATGTCCCCACGCCTCACCTGAATAATAAGCATACCGTTTTCGGCCAGGTGGTGGAAGGCATGGACGTGTTGATGTCCATTCCGCCGCGCGATCCGATGCGTCCGGAGTATCCCGGCGTAAAGATTCAGAAAGTCGTCATTGAAGAATCCGCCTGAAAAACTTTCGAGGGTCGAATCGCTTTTCCGTTCAACCGTCGCAATCAACATTCTGCGTGTGCTTGTTTTGCTGGGCGTAATTGGGATCAGCGTTTATATTTTTGAGATCCGCGACCAGGCCGCAAAGTTTGCCGAGTATGGGTATCTGGGCATTTTCTTGATATCCATTCTCGCCAACGCAACGATCCTGCTCCCGGCCCCGGGAATTGCCATCGTCTTCGCGATGGGCGGCATTTTCAATCCATTGGTTGTCGGACTGGTGGCCGGAGCAGGCGCGGCCATTGGAGAGCTATCCGGCTACATGGCCGGCTTCAGCGGCCAGCCGGTAGCGGAGAAAACAAAAATCTACGGACACATCCAGAACTGGATGCAAAGATATGGGATGCTGACTATTTTCGTATTAGCCGCGATTCCCAATCCGTTCTTTGACCTGGCGGGGATGTCTGCCGGTGCGCTAAAGATGCCGCTCTACAAATTTTTGATGGCATGCCTGCCCGGCAAGATCATCAAGATGTGCATCTTCGCTTATGCGGGAGCGTATTCGATCAATTGGCTGTTCAACATTATGAAGTGATTCTAATCAAAATCCGTACGTGAAGAATATCCTTTGATGACATTCTTCATTGCAATAATCTTAAGGCTTTCTATTTTTGCTTGGCGATCTTCGCAGCCTTCGCGGTTGGTTTCTATTTAGTGAAAATTCAGGCTGGTTTGACTTCTGCCCTTTTAATTCTTGAACTTCGCCATCGGTTAGATGTCTCCATTCGGCGGGCTTGAGATTCCCTAATTGAAGAGTCCCAATGCGGATACGCACAATGCGGACAACCGGCAGACCAAGCAACGAACCGATCTCGCGGATCTGCTGCTTGCGTCCTTCTCCCATGGTGACTCTCAGCCACGCACCTTTTCCCGCTCCCGCTTCGACATAAACATCGGCATGCGCGGTTTTGTATCCATCTTCAAGCACCACGCCGCGCCTCCAGGTTTGAATCTGTGCCGGGTCGGGACGACGCGCAACCAGAACCTTGTATTCCTTTTGATGTCCATAGCGCGGATGCGTTAGTTTATTCGTCAAGTCGCCATCGTTCGTCATCAAAATCAAACCTTCGCTATCCCAATCCAAACGACCGACGGGATAAAGACGTTCAACTTCAGGGATCAAATCGCGCACGGTCTTGCGCCCCACTTCATCATCAACCGAAGAAATGATGTTGCGCGGTTTGTAGAGCGCAATGTAAGTTAACTTTTCCGGTGCAGGCAAAGGCTTGCCGTCCATCGTGACTTTATCAACGGCGAGATCCGCTTTTTGACCGAGGATCGCAACTTTTCCATTGACGCGCACGCGCCCGGCTGTGATGAATTCTTCACAGCCGCGGCGTGAACCGTAACCAGCTTGAGCTAAAAGTTTTTGGAGACGTTCTTGCATATTTATTTAACTCTCAATCGTACTATAATCGTCATCATCACATTCTACCCTGTTTGTGGCATTGCACATAGTCGGAGGTTCCAATGTCAAAACAAACCAACCTACTCACTATGATGGCTGCCTTCCTGATGGGTATCAGTTTCTTTTCTTTTTTTTATCCGATCTTTATAAAGCTGTTTGCCCCAGCACGCGCTTGGGCAAGTTATCAATCCTATTTACTCGTTGGCGGTGTTATTCTTCTTATCATATCGTTCATTCTTTTTCGGATCAACAAAGCTAGAAGCAATCGCCAGTGATACTGTAACTAGCTTGTAAGAAGTTTTTTGTAGACGCTTTTGCATTTTTTCTTTCCAATTCAGAATATGCAATTTTTTCTAGCCACCGGACAGTTTTAG
>PLNY01000070.1 GCA_003141915.1 Anaerolineae bacterium
AGAGTCATCATCTCGCGCTCCGGTTCCCAACGAATTAGATTTGTCATGGCAGCCTCCTTTTGATGGATTGGTTTATGCCTTTAATATAAAAAGCCCGCGTTAGAAAAACGTGGGCTTAATATAAAAAATCTGTTAAAAATTGGAGAGGATAGCAACATTGCCCCCTTCAGGCACTACTTGTGGCGCAGACCGTTGATATAGAGCCAAAGATAATATGGCTCCTCGCTGCAACCTCGCACCAAGGCATCACCTCGTGCCAAGACTTCTGGGGACTCATGGCATAGATCCGTGCGTATCATTATTCTTGGGACGTTTCTATTCTTTCTGTACTGACGTTAATTAATAACGCGGGAAAGGCTTCTGTTAATCGAACTGAAGACGTTGCCAATGATTGGACCCAACACCATCAAAACTGCAATGACCACGATGGCAACCAAAACAAGAATCAACGCATATTCGACCAACCCTTGGCCCTTTTCGGTAAGAGCGAATAACATAATAATCTCCTTTTCAAAAAATGTGACAGAGTTTTCCAAAACGTTTTGGAATTATACCATGTACATTTTTCCATGTCAGTATTATGGCAAGAAAAATGTGCTTACAGATTCGCAAAGCATCGCAGTATAATCCCCTACCTATCAGTACATTTCACTTTAGCGAACAACCCTTTGCCTTTCACATCACTCAAGGATATACAAATTGCACACCACGATTCGCGACGTAGCCAAACGATTGCATTTATCCATTACCACTGTTTCGCGTGCCCTCGATAATTACGACGATGTGGCTGACAGTACGAGAAAGCTGGTTGTTGTAACTGCCAAAGAAATGGGGTATGTCCCAAACCGTGCAGCCAGACAACTACGCCGCCAACGGACAGACACTATTGGCTATATCCTGCCCACGGATAGTGCCGGCACTGGTTTTGCCGATCCATTCTTCTCGGAATTCATTGCGGGTCTAAGCGATGAGGCTTCTGCTTATCACTTTGATTTGCTTGTGTCCGCTGCACCGCCAGACAGCAAAATTGAGAAAGAACTATACAAACGTTGGGTTCAGGGAGGAAAAGTTGATGGGTTCGTTATCAATCGTGTCCGGCTGAACGACTGGCGTCTGCGTTTCCTAGCCAGGCAACATATACCGCATGCTTCTTATGAGCGTTCGCTTTCGAAACTTGATTTCGTAGGTATTGAAATTGATTCGTTCAATGGCATGCTTGAGCTGATTGAACATTTGGTTGAACGTGGATACAAGCGGATTGCTTATGTCAGCGGTGCTCCCAATCTAAAGATTGATCACGATCGCTTGAGGGGTTATCAAACCGGGTTGAAATCAGCGGGGATAGAATCCGATCCGGCATTGATTGTTCACGGCGACATGACTTCCGAAGGCGGTTATCATGCAGCAGAACTCCTTTTCGCCCTTTCCGTGCCGCCGACGGCCATTGTATGTATCAACGATGTGACTGCAATCGGCGCCATGCACGCTGCACATGAGCGCGGAATAGTCGTCGGACGAGATATAGCTATTACCGGTTTCGACGGTATCGAAGACGCTGCGCATGCAACCCCCCCTCTTACAACGCTTGACCAACCCATATACTCTATTGCGCGCCAGCTGGCAAATATGACTCTAAATTTGGCCTTAAGAAAGACTCTTGAAAATAAACAAATAAAGATCCAGCCCCGATTATTAATCCGGTCTTCGACGGATGAAAAAAGATGTTCAGAGCCAGGAAAAGCAAAGGCCTAGAACAAAAGAGGCGACTTCTTCATTTCAAATACGAACGGTATGGAACAAGCAGTAAAAATCCAAACGCGATCACAATCTCTCCGAGCAAAACTCCCAGCGCCTGGATCGGTCCAAAAAATGGAATCTGTGGAGGCGGCTGAGATCCAAATCCGAATATATCAGCCATGCCGGAAAATACGGCAATCAGATATCCCGTCGCGACCAGGCGCAGGCCAATATCTGCGCCAATGGAGCGTTCCATTCCCTTCCACAGGCCCCACAAGCTGGTATATCCGCCGAGGCAGATTATTGCCAGCCCAACCAGGAAAACCGAAATCTTGACAAATCCAACCGTTGGAGTGCGCTGAAGGCCAAACCATGCCGATTTGGTCCCGACGAGGAAAACAAAAAGCCCGAACAAGGTGGTGATCAATCCCACGCGCACGCGCAAGCGTGACGGCCCTGGGGAATGAAGCAGGTTATCAGCACGGGAAGCCGGCTTGTCTTTCGGTTCGTTCATGACGGAAGATTCTTCTCCAAGAAATTAAGCCAGTTGCCGCCGAGGATGTTCCCCGCGTCGGATTCTGAATAGCCGCGCGCAATCAATAGCGGAACCAGCTTTTGCAAATCGGCAATCGTGTCGATTTCGGGCGGAACGGACTGCACTCCAAACCCGCCGTCGAAATCCGAGCCGATGCCAACGTGCCGCGCATCCCCGGCCAGTTGACAGACATGATCCATGTGCGCGGCGACCACATCCAACGGCACTTCTTCGCGCGGACTTCCCTTGGAGCGCGACCAGCCAGATTTCAAAAATGAATTCAACGAAACGACGCCGATGATTCCATCGCGCTCGATCACGCCGCGGATCACTCGGTCTGGTAAATGACGATTGGTGGGAAAATTTGGCAACAGCGCCAGGCAATTGGCATGGCTGGCGACAATCGGCCCTTCGTATAAATCCAATGATTCGAGCGCGGACTGTTCATCCATGTGACTGAGATCAAGCGTGAAATTAAAATCAGCCATTGCCTTAAGTAAACGGCGGCCATCTTCGGTTAATGGACCGGGCTCGCGCGTGCCGCCCGCGTAACGCGTGCCAGCCCACGATAAGCCGATCAGCCGCAATCCGAGTGAATACCATTCATCCAGTTCATCGGTCGAGCGGATGCCGTCCGCGCCTTCCATTAACGGAATCAATCCAACGGGGCGATTCTTTTTTTCAAGCGATTGCCATTCGTCCATGTGATTGCGTAAATCTTTTGTATTGAGGATGAGACGAAAATGATCGGGCTTGGAATCGGTCAATTGATGGTAGAGCCGCAACTGGTCCAGATAGATGCGGTGAGCCTCTTCATAGTCCGAATAAACCGCCTTATCCCATTCTCCAACTTTACCGCGCAGAGGCGAAGCGAACAACGTCGAGAAGACAATCGCGACGCGGCCGCGCTGATAATCAGGCCAGCCGATCAAGCTGTCGCCGTTATTTTCGGGAACGGCGGTATCTTTTTCAAGCTGGCGCGTTTCCGCCGCGGAGCGCGTATAGTCGCGCCCATAGCTTTGCATGTTCCATGCCAGGTCGCAATGTGAATCGATGATGAACGGTTTTATCATAGTTGGAAAGAGTGGCGCTTTCAGCGCCACTCTTGTTTTATTTTGCCGGGTTTTCCCCTTCGTCGGACTCCGTATGCCCGTATTCTTCGATGAGTTTCTTGTAATCCCTGTCGGCATATTGGCCGGAATTGACTTTGCGAAGGCTGAGGCCGATGCGATGCTGGTCGGCGTCAATGCGAATGATACGCAGAGTATGCACTTCGCCTTCCTTCAAAACTTCCTTCGGATGGTCAATGCGGTGATCGGCCATTTCGGAAATATGGATCAGGCCTTCGATATCGCCTTCAAGGCGGGCAAACGCTCCGAATTTTGTCAAACGGGTAATCACGCCTTCGACCAACTGCCCAACGCTGAATTTGTCGACCCGCGACATCCATGGATCATCGACAAGCGCGCGAATGGACAAGCCAATGCGCTTCTTCTCGCGATCCACGTTGATGACTTTAACTTTGACTTCCTGTCCCACTTCCAAAACTTCCTTGGGATGTTGAACGCGATCCCANNGGAATCAAGCGGCGGCGTTCGCGGTCCACTTCGATGATTCGAACGGAGATCGGCTGTCCGATCATTTTTTGCCAGCGCTGTTCAGGCGTATCGCCGCTGGATTGGACGCGGCGCATTGCGCTGATTTGCGACGATGGTACGAAGCCGCGCAGGCCGCCCACCAAAACGATCAGACCGCCTTTGTTGAAGCCCACGATCTGGCTATCGTAAGTGCGGTCTTCTTCGAGCATCTTCTCGACGTTCTCCCAGGAAATCTGCTCTTGCGCGCGCTTGAACGATAAGATGACATTCCCATTATCATCTTCCGGATTGATCACATAAACAGGAATCTCCGCGCCGACTTTAAGCGCTTCGCGTTCCTCCGCCGACAACTGCTCCAGCTCGCGGCTGGAGATCACGCCCTCGGACTTTGCGCCGATGCTCACGAGAACCTGGCTGGGACTCACTTCAGCAATTGTGCCGGTGCGGATCTCGCCTTGCTGGGGCATGTCCACATTCATGTTCTCGGTCTGGAGCAGTGATTCCATGCTCTGGTTATTATTGCTATGATCTCCCTGCATGTTAGCATCGCTCCCTTGCTCTGGCAGGGTCTGATTCTGATCCGTCACTGGTTGACTCCGATTAAAAAAGGTAAAGGGCATTATACAGGCGATTGCAGAAGTTGACAACCCTTAATGATGCTTTAATGCCAGTCCGCGCCGAAAACATTACAAATGGAAATCGGGCCGAATCATTTTTGATATAATCAACCCCGGAGTTAACATGCCTGCTATTTATCCCTTCACTGCCATCGTTGGACAAGAACGCATGCGCCGCGCTTTGATTCTCAATGCGGTAGATACCCGCATCGGCGGCGTATTGATCCGCGGCGAACGCGGCACGGCAAAATCCACCGCGGCGCGCGCATTGGCCGCGTTGCTTCCGCAAGTCAAAGTCGTTGAAGATTGCCGCTTTGGATGTGATCCCGATAAACCCGGCACCTGGTGCACGGAATGTAAAGAGCGCGCCATCGGCAAACAGAAACTGCCATTCCAATATAAGACAACGCCATTCGTTAATTTACCCGTTTCCGCAACCGAGGACCGCGTTGTTGGTACATTGGATATCGAGCAAGCCATTCAAAAAGGCGAACGTCATTTTGAACCCGGTGTGCTTGCGAAAGCCAACCGTGGATTATTGTACATTGATGAAGTCAATCTGCTCGACGATCACGTCGTGGATGTTCTGCTGGACTCAGCGGCGATGGGAGTCAACGTCGTCGAGCGCGAAGGGATTTCGTTTTCGCACCCCGCCCGCTTCATCCTCGTTGGAACGATGAATCCCGAAGAAGGGGAATTGCGTCCTCAATTGCTGGATCGCTTTGCATTATCCATGGATATCGTTGGCATCCGCAACGCGCGCGAACGCGTGATGATCATGGAACGCAATCTTTCCTTTGAACGCGATCCGGAGGCATTCCGCAAGGAATGGATGCCAAAGGAACTGGAAGTCTCCAAACAAATCGAACGCGCGCGTGAGCTTGTGGATGAAGTCACATACACCAGCCGCGATTTATTGTCCATCGCGGCGCTGACCGCTTCACTAAACGTGGACGGTCATCGCGCAGATTTGGTCATCCTCAAAGCCGCACGCGCCCAAGCCGCATTCGAAGGCCGCACGAAGATCACCGATCACGATATCGCGCTCGCCGCGGAACTGGCTTTGCCTCATCGCATTAAACGCACGCCATTCCAGCAAGCTGAGATCACTTCCGAACAATTGCAGGAACGCATCGAACAACTGGCAGGTCAATCGGTTCCAAGTGAATCGGAAGAGAAATCTGAATCGCAGGAAAGCAAGTCTGCGGAAAAAAAAACTTAAAGCTTGAAGATGAGGCGCAGGAAAGTCCGCAACAGGGGCAGCCTGAGCCGATGCCGCAGGATGATGTCTTCGCCCACACCGATGCCAAATGGTGGGAGGGCGGACAAAAAATCAAAGCAGGCGAAACATTCCAGCCGCGCAAATTAAATACACCGCTCGATAAGCTAACGCGCCAACGCGCCGGACGCCGGTCGCTCACTAAAACCGAACGCAAACACGGACGCTATATCAAAGCGCGACCAGCGGGGGACAAAACGGACGACATCGCTTTCGATGCAACCTTCCGCGCCGCGGCCCCGTTCCAAAAGCGACGCGTCGAGAAGCGTAAGCGGCTGGCGTTTGCCATCGAAAAATCCGATCTGCAGCGCAAGGTGCGCGTCAAGCGCGTGGCGAATCTGGTTTTGTTTTTGGTGGACGCTTCGTGGTCCATGGCGGTTGCGGAGCGCATGAACGCAACCAAAGGCGCAATCCTTTCATTGCTTACTGATGCGTATCAACGCCGCGACCGCGTGGGACTCATCGTCTTTCAAAAAGATCGCGCCACGCTCATTCTGCCTCCGACGAATTCCATTCAACTCGCCCAGCGCGCACTGGTTGATATTCCGGTCGGCGGCAAGACTCCGCTCTCGGCGGGTCTGCTGATGGCGGCGGACGTGTTACAGCACGAGAAATACACTCACCCAGATATCGAACCGCTGCTGATCGTCATGACCGATGGAGCGGGCAACGTTTCGATTGGCGCGCTCCCGCCGCAGGAAGAATCCTATCGCTTCGCCGAATTGATCGCCCATGAAGAAGTCAAGAGCGTGGTCATCAACATGGAACACGCCGCCTT
>PLNY01000069.1 GCA_003141915.1 Anaerolineae bacterium
CAAATAATGGTTTCCACTGGTGAAGTAGATCCAATACCATTCAAGGATACGCTTTGGCAGGCTGAAAAATCGCCTTTAATTACAATAGATTCATTACCAAAATATCGAGATTGGGTGATGAATGGTTCTTTCGGCCAAGATGCAAAAGCATTTTTCTTAAATTTAGACCAAAGTAAACTTATTAAGTGGCAAGTGGCGCCGGAAAAAACTTTTCCAGTAAATATCGGTAACAACCAAACTGCACAATTTAGCGGAGTTGCACTGCTTCCAGAGGGATGGGTGACTTTTCCGAATGTTTTACCTCTAGAAGATATACCGGCCAAGGATACTGTTCCCGTGTTCAATGAGTTTGGTTTTGTAAGGCTAACTGGAAAAAGCCGAAATGGTATTGAATATAAAAATGTGTCTGTGATGCCAGTGGCCGTAGAAAACACGGGTTCAAATACTGTCGCACTATTCCCAACTTTGGTCGGTACTGCAGAGATATCATCATCTTCAAGCGACTATTCTTCGTTTCAATTTACCTATACTACACAAACAACTAAGGCTGAAGGTATTCAAGAAAAACAAATTCCGGTTCCTGTGTCAAAAATAAATCCTGATTCAATCTCGGATGGTTTCAACAGTCAAGCTACTTTACCATATTTCGGAGCAGGTGTTGATCCGTCAAGTGAAGCTAAAAGAGCCAAAATTTTGCAAGATCCAAACTTCAGTGACAGTGATACAGAGGTATGGCCTGGTTGTGACATCGTCGAAAGGCAATAAATACTACATGTTGGACACTTGATTTCTTCATTTATATAATCTACGATGATATTGGTATGGGAATTTGGAAAGGAATTTTGATTGGTTTGAGGAATTCTGGAGTACTGGATTACGGCGTTGGCGTGACCTTGGGCATCGGCGTGTGCGTCGGCAGCAGATCAAAATTCAGCAATGGATATAACGTCGGGGTTTGCTCCGGCGCGGGCGTGGGGACAAGCGGAATCCATCCGCTATAACCAAAGTACGCGGTCAGGAATGCGGCGCGTTCATCGGGAGTCATCGGGCGCGGCATCGCATAATCTTCCAGCATGGCCGTCAATAATTCCGTGCTGATGTAATGGTTATCGTAAATCACATGACGGTCAATGAATTCCCAGCGCTGGGCAGGTTGAATCGGAATATTGGGACGGGTTGGATCAGGCGGCTGGTTGCCCATTTGGTCGTAAAAGAAATTTCCCAAGCCGTAATGAACGAATGCGCTTTTGTAGAATTCCATTTTAAGCGGCACATGGGATTGACTCCCACTGACGATCATTGCGCCGTCATCTGCAACTTGTTGAAAGGCAGCTACTTGCCACGACATGATCAGGCCCGGCGAAAAAGATTCTTTATATTGAAACGTTACAATGGGCAAATAGCCTTGTGCGCGGACTTGACCAATCTCTACCGCAAGTTGTTTGTAATTACATGGATTTGCACCGGGCGTATGATCCGTTGCAAAGGGGTGAGGTGGTTCGCCATCGTTGCAGCCGATGAAGGCAATCTTATTTCCATGATTCTGGATCAACAGCGGCTGGCTGGCTTCATCGAGATTCGCACCGCCGCCATAAACTTGAATGTTATTTTGTTTATAAAGATTGAGTGTGTATAAAAACGGATCGACGCCGTCGTCCAAAATATGCGGGCCGGTAAGTTCCACGACATGGATATTGTTATCGAGAAACAATTGAATATATTTCGGGTCACTGCAGCGGGGCCAACGGTCGTCGGGATTCGGAGCCGGACAATTCGGCGCGAACGAAGTCTTGTTGCTGACGTGCACGATGTCCGCTTGACGAAGCGTGTCGCCGATATCTTGCGCGGGATAATCAATGCCTTTGACTTCCATTTGATACGCAATCGCATTCACCAATGACGTTGTGCCAGTCATGATGAGTGTTGTTAGTTTGGACGCATCGCGGTTTGAAGTTGGAAGGCTAAGAGCTGAATGTTGATTATCTTGTAAAGCAAACGTGATTTGCAATGGATATTTGGTCGCATCGAAATCTTTGTGAATGGGCGATTGACCATCCACGGTCAACACTTTCAATTTCGGATCGAGCGATTCAAACGGAACGATTCCCCACGAGGGAAGATTCTTCCAAGCGTCATCCACCAATTGATCGGCGGGTGCGGTCGTGACGGCGCCGTCAGCGGGCGCGCCCCACAGAGCCGTGAACGCGGCCAGAGTTGAATCCGCCATCCATAACGGATGACCGGCAAACGGTCCAGATGATGAACCGTGCCACGCGCCTTTTAAATCATCTGACGTTACACCATCCGTCACAGTTGGAAATGGCGCAACGAGCGCGTATACCCAAGTCGACCGTTGACCGTTCACGGTGGACGGTGAAACGACATCAAACTTTATCGTTGCGGACGACGAATCAAATGCAAGCGGAATATTCCAACTTTGCGCGGCTTGACGAAGTTCATCCGGCATCGCCGGGCTGATCCATAATCCATTCGGGCTATGAGTTGGTGTTGAAGTGATCGGCGGGGACATTGTCATTGTTGCAGTGGCAGAAGGTGTCGATGGTGTGGAGGCT
>PLNY01000251.1 GCA_003141915.1 Anaerolineae bacterium
CAATTGATACTCAAAAATTGAAAATTGAAGGGCGCTGGGCGTGCGAACTACGCTATAATAACCAATTATTACCTATGGGGGATAAAAATCCCCTCAAGGACATATTGTCAAAATTTTATCTTTGCGATAGTCTCAATTAATGGTACGGCCTGAGCAATGCGCTGATTCGCGGCGAGCAAGTCAAAGCATCTTTATAGTTGCAAGATTGAATCTTGAAAGGATCGATGAGCACGCCTACCAAGAATCAAAGAAAGAGAGCGGTTCAAAAGCCGGATCAGTTTTCTTTCCTTTTCCAAAATAATCCATTGCCGATGTGGATCTACGACCTGGAGACTCTGCGCCTCCTCGAGGTCAACGAGGCCGCGGTGAAACATTACGGCTATTCGCGCGCTGAATTTGTTCGAATGCGCCTCTCGGATATTCACCTGAAGGAAGATATAACGCGTCTCAAAAAGCATGCGCACGCGAAGCGGCAACGCCTCCAATATTCAGGAGAATGGCGGCATCTCAAGAAAGACGGCACGATCATCCATGTAGATATTATTTCTCACAAACTGATCTGCAAAGGGCGTAAAGCCGCGTGGGTCGCCGTCGAAGATATCACGGAACGAAAGAAGACAGAGAACGCCCTGCGCGACTCAGAAAGCGAACTACGCGCGCTTTCCGCGGCTCTTCCCGACCTGATCATGGTGCTCGATAAAGACGGCCGCTGTCTCAAGATCGTCCCTACGAATCCTGATTTGCAATACCTGCCAGCGGAAGATCTGCTTCGCAAAAGGATGCACGATATCTTTTCACAGCAAAAAGCTGATCAATTCGTAAAATATATTCGCAGAGCATTGCGGACTCGCCAGCCTGTTCGCTTCGAATATGCCTTACTGGTCAACGACAAGGTGATGTGGTTTTCAGGCATTACGGCTTTGCTCACAAAAGATACGGTTATATGGGTTGCGCGTGACATCACTTCCCAAAAGCAGGTCGAAGAGCGGAACCAGCGCCGCCTGATCGAATTACTAGCGCTATATGAAAGCGGTTTGGCTTTTGGCCGCACGATGGATATCCATGCAATCGGCGAACAAATCATCCATGTTCTCCGAAAACATTTGTATTGGAAGGATGCCACAGTACGCCTGCGTCGGGAGAATAGCGATGAAGTGGAAGTGATCGCATTTAGCGGAGGAGGCGGTAAATCCAGAGCGGAACTTAAAAGAGCGCTCGCCAAAATCACACATGTAGGTCAAGGACTGTCCGGCTGGGTGATGAAATATGGTGAGACGGTCCGTATTGGTAATCTAGCCAAAGATGCTCGTTATATGGAAACCTTCGCTGGCATGAAATCCGGATTGTACGTGCCTATGAAAATTGACGAGGCGACTATCGGCGTCATCAGCGTGGAAAGCGACAAGATCGAAGCTTTCGATGAGAACGATGAACGCCTGCTGACCACACTGGCCGCGCAGGCCGCGGCGGCGATTCACAATGCCCGTTTGTTCAATCAATCCCAGCGCCGCGCAATCGAGTCGGCGACGCTGTACGAGGTTACTGCTGAACTGGCACTGCAGAGCAATGTTTCCTCTTTGCTGAAGATCATCGCGGAGGATGTGGCAATGATTCTGGGCGTGCCGGGTGGAACGGTGCATCTCTATGATTCGCAACGTTCTGAGCTGGAAGTTGCAGCAACAACCGACTCCAATCTGCCTGTTGGCGTGCAGCCAGTACAGCTTGGAGAGGGGATCACCGGACGAATTGTTCAATCTCATACGCCGATGATCGTCGATGATTACAAAATCTGGGAAGGCGCCGAAGCTCAATATAAGGATTGGCCGTTTTACAGCGTGCTTGGCGTTCCCATGCTTTATGGCGGCGAATTGATTGGCGTATTGGTTGCGCACGGTCTGCACGCCACATCATCAACGAAAGAAAGAAACCATAAATTTACAGAGCAAGATGTGCGCATGCTCTCGTTGTTTGCCAGTGCGGCGGCCGGAGCGGTGTATAGTGCGCGCTTGCTCGAGTCGGAACGGAAACGCTGTCAGGAGGCAGAGATGCTTCAGAAGGCCGCGGCCGCTCTCACGTCGAGCCTGAACCTGGAACAGATTCTTAACTCCCTGCTGGATGGATTGTCGCAAGTGATCCCATCCAGCACATCCGCCGTTTTCATTGATGAAGGCAAGACCATACGATTCGCAGCGGAAAGAGGCTATAGTTCAAGAAACTTTGTCGGTCGGTCATTTCCGCTCGAAGGCAGTATGGAACAATATATACTTCAACTCCGCGCCCCGCTGATCCTGGCCGATGCCCAGGCCGACTTGCGTTTCCATGCCTTCGATAACTCACGAATCGTCCGCGGCTGGATGGGGTTGCCGTTAATCGCACACGAGAAGGTGATAGGTTATCTATCGCTGGGCAGTGACCAGCCCAATGCTTTTAACCAGACTCAGGGCGAGATGGCCATGGCAATCGCCAATCAGGCCGCCACTGCGATTGAAAACGCCAGGCTGTTCCAGCATGCCATACAATACGCGCAGCGATGGGCTACTTTACATGCAGTGAGTCAGGAGCTTGCGCGCGTAGGCGAAAATCTCGAACAGGTCTATGCCTCCATTCACAATGCGGTTTCCAAGTTGCTGCCAGTAGAAGTTTTCACGATTGCCCTCCTGGATGATAAACGTACTTCCATTGACGCAGTCTATCTCTATGATCGGGGTGAACGTAGTCCGACTATGAAAGTCCCATTGGGCAAGGGNNGGATTTTCCGGCTGGGTGATTGAAAGCGGCGTTTCCATCAAGGTTGACGATGATCTGGAAAGCCATCCTGTGGAGGTGGATTCGGTAACGTTTGGCTCTTTAGATATGGCGCGTTCAATCTTGGCTGTACCATTGCGTGTGAGTGACAAGATCATTGGGGCAATGTCGGTACAGAGTTATGAGCCAAATATTTACAACTCGGAAGACTGGCTATTGCTGGAATTACTCGCTACGCAGGCTGCTATCGCCATCGAAAACACGCGCCTGTTCGAAGAGTCTCGCCGCAATGCGCAGGAATTCAAAACACTAGTCGAGACCACCCGCGATATATCCACACAACAGAACAACGAATCGCTTTTACAGATGATCGTCGAACGCGCGACTGAATTACTCCACAGTTCCGTTGGCGGTTTCTATGTTTATGATGCCGAACATAAAGAAGTGGTATCAACTTTTTCCACAAACACAATACTGCGTACAGGTATACGTTTGAAACTGGGAGAGGGAGCCATGGGACGAGTCGCTCTCACCCGCGAATCAATTCTGATCGACGACTATCAAAGTTGGGAAGGACGTCCGCCAAGATTTGAGGACATTCCCTTCCGTGCGGTGCTTGGTGTCCCCGTGCTTT
>PLNY01000147.1 GCA_003141915.1 Anaerolineae bacterium
GCCGTTTGCGGCAATTGGTTTCATCATCGCCGGTCTGGTTTCGATGGGCATGCCCGGCTTTTCCGGTTTCATCGCGGAGTTCCCGATCTTCCTCGGCGTTTGGCAATCGCAATGGCTGGTGGCTGTGATCGCCAGCATTTCCATTGTTGTCACCGCGGCGTACATCATGATTAATATCCGCAAGGTTTTCTTTGGGGATATGCCGGAAAAACTCGAAGGTCACATGACCGACATCACGGTATTGGATAAAGTTGCCATCACTACACTTTGTTTACTGATGATTGTCATTGGTTTGTTCCCATCAGTGATTGTCCCAATGGTGCAAACAGGAGTGACACACATCCTGAACTTGCTGGGAGTTGCATAAATGTTTACGTCTGTGGCTTATCTTTCCATTCTCCCCGAAATCCTGATACTGATCCTCGGTGTGATTTTGCTCATCGTCGAGCCATTTTTGAAAGAGGAACGACGCCGTAATCTTGGCTGGTTAACGGCAGGCGGTTTGCTCATCATTTTGGTAGTTAGTCTTTTGGTGGGTCGCCCCGGCGATCCGGCGATGACATTTGGGAACACGATTCGTTTCGATTGGCTCGGTTTTTTCTTCGAGATGCTTTTTATTTTTGGCGCGGGCATAACTGCGCTCTTCTTGATGGATCATGAAAAAGTTGGTCGACGCGGCGAGGTATATGTTCTGTTGCTCGCATCAACCATCGGCATGAGTCTGATGTCTTCCGCCGCCGACCTGATTATGCTTTACCTTGCCATCGAAACGACATCTATTCCGCTTTATGTTTTGGCGGGGTTCATGCTTTCGGATGACCGTTCGACCGAGGCGGGCTTTAAATATTTATTATTTGGTGCGATGACATCGGCGGTCATGCTTTATGGATTTAGCTTGTTGTATGGATTTACCGGAACCACGAATCTTTATGCTCTCGCCGATGCGTTCAAAGCCGGACAAATAACGGCTCCCGTTATGTTTGGTGTGATCATCCTCCTGATCGTTGGACTCAGCTTCAAGGTCTCGATTGTTCCGTTCCACTTCTGGGCGCCCGATGTGTACGAAGGCGCGCCAACGCCCATTTCGGGTTTCCTTTCGACTGCATCCAAAGCCGCGGGCTTTCTTGTGATTGCTCGTCTGTTCCTTGTAGTGTTCCACGATTTCACAATTGACTGGATGTCAGCTTTTGCAGTGCTTTCAGCCGTGACCATGACGGTTGGTAACCTGCTGGCGTTGCCGCAGAAAAATATCAAGAGAATGCTGGCTTATTCTTCCATTGCGCATGCCGGTTATGCCATGATCGGTATTGTTGCGGTTTCAAAGCTTGGAATTGCCAGCGTGGTTTTCTATATGGCGGCTTATATCGTGACCAACCTCGCCGCCTTCGGAGTCGTCGTAGCAGTGGGGCGCGTTGTCGGCTCGGATGATTATGATGCTTATAAAGGATTAAGCCGTCGTTCGCCTTTATTGGGATTGATCATGTTGGCCGCGTTTCTGTCGCTGGCGGGGATGCCGCCTTTCGCCGGGTTCGTTGCGAAGGTTTTTGTATTTGCGGCGGGTGTCCAGGCTGGTTTTGTCTGGCTAGTTGTCGTTGGTATCCTGAATTCGATCATCGGAGTGTATTACTATTTGAATGTCATGAAGTATGTTTATCTGTATCGTTTGGAGAACGAAGATGAAGACAAACAACCGATATCCTTGACGCGTCCCTACGCGATTGCGCTGATCGTGTTGGTGCTCGGCGTAATTTTGCTCGGCACGGTTTTTGCTCCATGGTTTGGTTATTCCAACGCGGCGGCTTTGAATCTCTTTTAGTGGTGAAGCACAGACAGGGCAGGCTTTTTTGACAGTTCGCCTTTGAGTTTTGAGCGAAGCGCCATTCCTCTATCACTCTGTCAGATTTCTGACACTTGATTATTGTAAACTTTTAACTTACAATATTGCTCACTTAATAACAAGCTTGGAGAAGCCAAACGATGAATGAGAAACTTATCCAGCAAGTACTTGATATTGAAAAGCAGGCCCAAGAGATTCACGATATCGCTGTTCGTGAGGCTCAACAATTGCCTGTACAAGCCGAACAAGAGGCGCAGACCTTGATCGAAAAGACCCGCGTTGAGGCACAAGCCAGGGCTCGGGAACTTGTGGCACAGGCTCAAGCTAAGGAGGAAACCGCTCGTATAATCGCTGAAGCCGAAGAAAAGAACCGGCAGTTGGAAACAGCGGCCAAGAATAACTTTGACCGGGCAGTCAATTACATTCTTGATCGTGTTGTGAGCGGAAAATAGTTTATGTCAGGCGGCGTTTCAGCATACGCGGCGATCAGCTCGCGAGTAAGGGCAATGTACGCAAATTTGCTCACACCGCAGGATGTCTTGCAGTTAAGCGAGGCATCCGACTTCTCGTCGTTATTTGGCTTACTCAAAAATACTGCCTATGGACCTTATCTTGACAGTCTCAAGGATAAGGATATTGCTCCGAAACGCGCGATCATCCAGATCAAAAGAAAATTGGCTGCTTCCTATAATAGTGTGATTCAGATGACGCCGGTCGAGACTCGTCCATTGGTGAAAGAGTTGTATCGTTATTTTGAATTAGGCAACTTAAAGGCGATCTTGCGCGGACTTGTAACGGTCTCCGTTGGGAATTCGGAAACGACTCTGTGGGATCGAGTGCGTGAAGTGCTTTTTCCTCTTGGATCAGACACTGTGCTACCTGCTCAGGCAATGATCGAATCGGGCAGCGTAACCTCGGCTGTCGATTTATTGCACGGAACACCTTATGAGGAAGCCTTATCCTTCGCGATGAAAAGATACTCGGCAGAACAGAATCTGTTTCCGCTTGAAGTAGCCCTGGATTTGAGTCACTGGCGCCGCTTGTGGTCGCAAGCAGGAAAACTGACAGGGCAAGACCATCAGTATGGTGCGAAGATCATCGGTTCGTTGCTGGATATGAATAATCTCATGTGGGCGATACGTTACCGGGTTTATTACAAACTTTCCGAAGAGGAGATCATCAACTATACTCTGCCCTTTGGATATCGAGTCCATGATTCAGATATTCGAGCCATCGCGGCGGGAGCGGACATTGCCCCGATCGTCATGCGTATCTATCCGATGATTGGCGATGTTAATGTTATGTTTGAGGAACCTCAGGCCGGGTTACCTAAATTGGAGTTCCAATTGAAGCGTCAGCTCATGAACCAATGCTTGTCGGCTTTTGTGGGAAGCCCATTCCATATCGGAATCCCGCTTGCTTTTCTGGTGATGAGCGATCTCGAAGTGCAGGACCTGACCGTTCTGATCGAAGCAAAGTCTTCGAACATGCCGGACGATGAATATCGCCCGTTTTTGTTGAAACCCACTCTGCTCAACTAGGGCTTTGGCGTTTTGGATAAGTGATTGCATCGGCAATTTTATTAATTTGCATGGAGATGATATGTTCTTTCCGGAAGCAATGAATGAAGTTCAATTGATTGTGCCATCCAAGGATCTTTTGGCTGTAACGAATGTTTTGGGAAGCCGCGGAGTGTTTCACCAGATTGACAGCACCTATTTAGGGGTAAATTCAGGGCCGAACACCTGGCAGGAAAAGGCTGCCAGATGTTCCGCGCTGGAACGCCGCATTCAAGGGGTTTTGCAGATCTTGAGTCTCAAAGAGGAATATTTCGAATCGTCTGGTTTTGATTCGGAAGATTTGGATATGATGCGGTTTGCCATAGAAAGCATCGAGGCGGACGTCAAGGCGACCAGCGATCAATGGGCGAACGAAAAGAAAAGACTGGAACAACTGGAAAGCCAGCTTCGTCAATTGGAACCGATCGCCGATATCAATGTCGAGGTGGGTTCATTTCAGAATTCCAGATATTTATATTCGATACTGGGCATTATTCCTGCGTCGAACATAAGTAGACTGGAAACCAGTTTGTCGAGAGTTCCACACGTACTCTTTACTTTAAAGGAGGATGTCCACAAGCCGGTCGTGTGGATCTTGGCCCGGCGCAGTAATTCCGATATGATCGACCGCGCGGTCAAAAGTGCGTATTTGAATCCTCTCGCTCTGCCGGAAAAATTCGAAGGGACCCCGGCAAAAGTCGCCGAATCGATTCGCGTGGAGATCGAATCAACAAAACGAAAAATATCCGATCTTGATGATGCTTTGGTAAAATTGGCTAATATCCACAAGAGCGAACTGTATAAATTATTGTGGAACGTTCATGTTAACCGAATGATGGCAGAAGCCATTGCTCGATTTGGTCAGCTTCGTCATACCTATGTGGTGGTTGGCTGGGTTCCGACTTCGGATTTGCCATCTTTGACTCAGCGGTTAAAAAATGTGTCCAAAGAAATCCTGATCGAAGCAATGCCGATGGCGCGTGCCGGACATCCCTCGAACGTTCCAGTTGCGCTGCACAACCCGGGGCTTCTTCGACCGTTTGAAATGCTGGTCAACACCTACGCACGGCCCCGATATGAGGAAATTGATCCGACCGTTTTGATCGCACTGACCTTCCCATTGCTTTTCGGAGCGATGTTCGGCGATGTAGGTCATGGGCTGATGCTCGCCGCCATTGGCTGGTTGTTATCCAGCAAAAAGATAAAAGCCTTGCGCGGGATGGCAAGTTTGGGTGGTCTCATGACCGCTTGCGGTCTGTTTGGCGCAATTTTTGGATTTTTGTTTGGCAGTGTTTTTGCATTTGAAGATGTTCTGCCAGAAAATCCTTTTTTCAAACAATTCTTCTGGATGAAACCTTTAGAGAACATAATCGAGACGCTGGGAATCGCTGTCGGCTTGGGAATTGCGTTGCTCAGCATCGGGTTACTGCTCAATCTTTATAACGCGATTCGGGCGCGCGATTGGGCCCGATTCTTTTTCGATCCGAACGGTCTCGCCGGTTTGATCTTGTATTGGTCATTGCTCGGGTTGATTGCAAGTATTTTCATCCATGGTTTTCCAATCCCCTGGCCGGTATTTGTGATCTTGATCGTTCTCGGCGCTCTGGCGAGTGTGGCTTTATCAGAGCCTTTGAAGCGCTTGGTCGAGGGGTACCGACCTTTGATTGAAGGCGGAGTCGGCATCTATATTGTTCAGACTTTCTTCGAGTTACTGGAAAAATTTATCAGTATGTTCAGTAATACAATGTCTTTTGTCCGCGTCGGGGCGTTTGCGGTGGCACACGCCGGTTTCTGTTTGGCGGTCTTTGTCTTTGCCGGGCTGGCGAGCGGAGGGACAAATACTGGATTTGGTTATTGGGCCATGGTCGTGGCGGGAAATATCGGTGTTGTGCTTTTCGAGGGTTTCATCGTCAGTATTCAAACCATGCGTTTACATTACTATGAATTCTTCAGTAAATTCTTTACGGGCGGCGGCTTGCCTTATGAGCCATTGGCTCTTCCCGGCGCACAGAAGAACTAAAATACTATTGCCATAACCTTCTATTTCATACAAGGAGAAAAAGATGTTCAAAATTGTTATCGTGATCTTCGCAACAATTATCCCTCTCGCACCCATGGTTGCCTATTTGCTCAACCACTTCGGCAAGGACCCGCTGAGAACCACCAAGAATCTCGTGCTGGCGTTTAAAAGCTATAATGCCATGATCGTTTTGATGGTGATAGGCGGCGGTTTGGTCTGGCTGTTTTCGCCTCAGACAGTTTTGGCGGCTGGATTGACCCTGCGCTCTACACCAGATACGTACGCATCTTTAGCTGCTGGAATTTCGGCTGGTCTCGGCTCAGTGGGCGCGGGCATCGCTGTGAGCGGCACTGGCGCGGCGGCGATTGGCGCAGTCGCCGAGAAGCCGGACTTCCTCGGCAGGTCGCTTATCTTCGTTGGTCTTGCAGAAGGTATTGCCATCTACGGTCTGCTCATTGCATTTCTCGTTCTGTACACGTAGGAAAAGATGAAGGTTCTAGTTATTGGTCGCCCCGAGGCTGTATTGGGATTCTCCCTTGCGGGTGTTCATGGCCAGGCAGTGACGACGCCTGATGAGGTCAATCAGGCTCTTGACAATGCTTTAGCAGCGAAGGATATTGGGATCATTTTGGTGATTCAGGATGTTGCCAAGCTGGTTCAAGCTCGGATGGATGATCTAAAATTGCACAGCACGATTCCGCTGGTAGTTGAGATTCCATCGCCGGAAGGTGTATCACCGGATGAGCCTTCCCTGGGTGATGTGGTCCTTCGGGCAATTGGCATCAAGTTGTGATTCCTTCCTGGCTGCCTTTTTGTGGATAGGTGAAATGGATTGGTAATTAAGTTATGAAACCTGAAGAAGAAGATATTAAGGCCCTCTCAAGCGCCATTTTGCGCGATGCACAGGCCGAGACTGAACAAATACGAACGGAAGCAAAGACAAAAGCGGATGCTGTTCGTCAGCGCGCTAGGGAACAGGCTGAATCTGAAAGCGAAGCTATCCTGGAACGCGCCCGCGCGGAGGCTCAGCGTCTGCGCGGGCAGGTGATTGCAACGGCTCAATTGAAAGCCCGTACCATGCAATTGGAATATCGTGAGAATATTCTGGATAAGGTATTTGACGCCGCACGGCAAAGACTTTCTTCGATCCAAAAACGCTCTGATTACGATCAGAAAGTAGCTCAACTCCTTCGGGAAGCTTTGATCCAATTGAAGGCGGATAAAGCCGAAGTCCGCGCGGATGATGCCACGCTGAAGCCTCTCAAAGCCAGGGCGCTCGAACAAATCTCCAAGGAATTGAATGCGCAGATCTCACTGGGTAAACCTCTGGAAAGCGGTCTCGGTGTGGTGGTGGATGCTTCGGAAGGTCGTTTGCATTATGACAACACCTTGGAGACACGCTTGAGCCGATTGCAAGGTGCGCTTCGTTCGTCGGTATATCATGTCCTAATGGGAGAGAAGTTATGAGCGAGCAGATCGGAACTGTGATCTGGATCAATGGGCCGGTGGTGCGCGCCCGCGGCTCGCGCCGTGTAGGTATGCTGGAATTGGTGGAAGTCGGTGAGGAGCATCTAGTCGGTGAAGTGATTGGTTTGAACGGCGACGTCTTCACCGCGCAAGTTTATGAAAAAACCTCAGGCATGAGAACAGGCGCGCCGATCTTTGGTACAGGCCTGCCTCTTTCAGTGGAACTTGGCCCGGGTTTATTAAAAAGCATTTTTGACGGAGTCCAGCGTCCCCTGCCTGTGATTGAGATGAAATCGGGTTCATTTATCGGGCGCGGCATGAGATTGGATCCGTTGTATCGAAAGGATCGCTGGCAGTTTACTCCAAAAGCAAAGGTCGGCGATGTGGTCAACGGCGGCGCGATCATCGGGATTGTGATGGAAACCGAAACTTTCGAGCATCGTATCATGGTGCCGCCCGATCTCTCCGGGACTTTGAGCTGGGTTGCGCCTTCCGGCGAATACACCATCGAAGATCCGATTGCGCGATTAAAGATTGCCGACGAAGAAAAAGAGTTGACCATGTTGCAGCGCTGGCCAGTGCGCCGGTTGCGTCCCTATAAATCCCGCCTTGGCGCGAATACGCCTCTGATTACCGGTCAACGCGTGTTGGATACATTTTTCCCGGTGGCGAAGGGTGGCGCAGCAGGCATTCCAGGACCATTTGGTTCAGGAAAAACTGTAACGCAGCATAGCATCGCCAAATGGGCCGACGCACAAGTGATNNGTTTATATCGGTTGCGGCGAACGCGGAAATGAGATGACGGAAGTGTTGCAGGAATTTCCGCATTTGGTCGATCCGCGCAATGGACGTCCGTTGATGGAACGCACGGTGTTGATCGCCAATACATCCAACATGCCAGTTGCCGCCCGCGAAGCGAGCATCTACACTGGGATTACCATCGCCGAATATTATCGCGACATGGGCTATCACGTTGCATTAATGGCTGATTCAACTTCTCGCTGGGCGGAAGCGCTGCGCGAGGTTTCAGGTCGTTTGGAAGAAATGCCTGCCGAAGAAGGTTATCCTGCTTATCTTGCCGGGCGTCTTGCGGAGTTCTACGAACGCGCAGGGTATGTGGAAACAACAAATGGACATCAGGGCTCTGTCACCATCGTTGGCGCGGTGTCGCCTCCCGGCGGTGACTTCTCGGAGCCGGTTACTCAACACACCAAGCGGTTTATTCGTTGTTTCTGGGCGTTGGATAAATCGCTGGCCTCTGCGCGGCACTTCCCGTCCATTAATTGGCTGGATAGCTATAGCGAATATATCGAAGATGTGGCAGGTTGGTGGCGCGAACAGGTTGGTGTTGACTGGCTGGCGATGCGTAACCATGCCATGGAAATTTTGAGCGAAGAGAGTCGTCTGTCGCAGATCGTGAAACTTGTCGGTCCCGACGCGTTGCCGGATGAGGAACGTTTGGTGCTGGAGACTGCCCGTTTGATTCGCGAAGGTTTTCTCCAGCAAAACGCCATGGACCCAGTGGATGCGTATTCAACGCTTCAAAAGCAAGTTCGTATGTTGGAATTGATCTTGCATTTCCATGAACGCGCATTGCGCATCGTCAAGCATGGTGCGCCGATTTCGGTCATCCATAATTTACCCGGCGTGGATACGTTGATTCGCATGAAAACTCTTGTTCCAAATGAAGAGCTGGAGAAAATGGACGATATTCAGAAAGAAATCGACGGGCAGATGAGTCGATTGGATGCGGAGTACCAATGAGCGAAGTAATCGTACAAGGCGGACAGGAAGTTCTGGGCGTAAGTCGCATTGAAGGCCCGATTCTCTTTGTAGAAGGCGCGGCGAATGTCAGTTATGATGAAGTGGTCGAGATTCGCGATTCGCAGAATCGTCTGCGCCGCGGTCGCGTTTTGGAGGTTGGAGAAAAATTCTCGGTGATCCAGATCTTCGAAGGCTCGACGGGCCTCTCGATTGACGGTACGCGCGTCCGCTTTTTGGGTGATACGCTTCGCATCCCGGTCGCGGAAGAAATGCTGGGTCGCGTCTTCGACGGGCTGGGTAACCCCATTGACGGCGGGCCTCAGCCGTTAACTGATAAATATGCCGATGTCAATGGACAACCGATCAATCCCACCGCGCGCGTGTATCCGCGCGATTACATTCAGACCGGCATCTCCGCTATTGACGGAATGAACACGCTTCTGCGCGGACAAAAACTTCCCATCTTTTCCGGCGCAGGCATGCCGCACGATCAACTTGCGGCGCAAATTGTCCGTCAGGCAACGTTAGGCTCGGTGGCGGGCGCGCCCGCCTCACAGTCGGAACAATTTGCGATTGTGTTCGCGGCGATGGGCGTGAAACATGATGTGGCCGATTTCTTTCGTAGGTCGTTTATGGAAAGCGGAGCACTGACGCGCGTGGCAATGTTTTTGAATCTCGCGGACGATCCGCCTGTTGAACGTCTTATCACGCCTCGCGCCGCGCTGACCCTGGCTGAATATCTGGCTTTCGAAAAACAAATGCACGTGCTGGTCATTCTCACCGATATGACCAACTATTGCGAAGCGCTGCGTCAGATTTCCAACATCCGCGGCGAAGTTCCCAGCCGCAAAGGCTATCCGGGATATTTGTATTCCGACCTTGCATCCCTTTATGAACGCACGGGACGCATTCGCACCAGCGAAGGTTCGATTACGCAAATCCCGA
>PLNY01000144.1 GCA_003141915.1 Anaerolineae bacterium
AATGGGGGGAGATGGAGGGGGGTCGGCAATTGGGTGCGCGTCGGCGACCCGAATCAAGCCATCTTTGAAACCTTCACGACTGCCAACCCTGAACTCCTGCGCGCTTTCATTCGCGACAATAAAAATATTCCCATGCCAGAATCTGGACGCAGTCAACCATCCATTATCAATCTTGCGAATCATCTGATCGATTGGACGATGACCGAGCATCCCGTCCCTGAAGCGCGCGATGCGTTATCACCGCCATATATAGAGCCAACACCCGCAAACGATCCGCAGCCGAATCCATCCGACGATCCAAGCGGCATCAGACTCATCAGCAAGAAGTTCTCGCCCGATGAAGAAGTGAATGAAGTCGTCAAGTCCATCGAGTCATGGCTACCTGATCACAAAGACTCAACGGTTGCAGTGTTGACGTCAACGAACGATCATGCGTCTAAAGTAGCAAAAGCATTGCAAGATAAGAAAATTGAATATCGTGAATTATTAAAAAGCACAACTGCCACGCGAGCAACAGCTGGCTCACTGACACACATTCTTAGCTATCTCGCCGCGCCTGATTCCGCCTCGAAGTTAGCGCAAGCTTATCGAGTCTGGCGGCGTGATTGGCGCGAAGATGAAGAACACGAGCCGCTTGTTGAACATGTCGCAAGTTTGATTCGCAAGATAAAGAATGTGGAAGATTATCTTGCGCCGCTTACCCCCCACCAGCTCCCCCCATTTTCGGGGAAAATGGGGGGAGTGTCCCGACCGAAGGGAGTGGACGAGGGGGGCNNTAGGGGGGCAGCGAAGATGAAGTCATCCAAGAATTAAATGATTTCCGCGAAGTCATCGTTCGCTGGCACGGTGCGACCGTCCTGCCGATTGACCAATTGATTCTGACGTTATCGCAAGACATCTTCACATCGCCCACTGATTTGGCATTAGCGCACAAACTCGCACTAGTGCTGAGACAAGTCGCGGACGAAAATCCTCAGTGGCGTTTGCCCGAACTGACACCGAGCCTGCATGAGATCGCGCGCAACGAACGGCGCTTCATCG
This sequence comes from Anaerolineae bacterium, assembly GCA_003141915.1. Taxonomy (GTDB): domain Bacteria; phylum Chloroflexota; class Anaerolineae; order Anaerolineales; family Villigracilaceae; genus Fen-1038. The sequence continues at coordinate 1,042 of PLNY01000144.1, forward strand.
GCTTTTCATCGGACGACGCGGGCTTCAATCCCGATGCTTATAAAGGCATGGTGGTGGTCTCGACCATGCACAAAGCCAAGGGGTTGGAGTGGGATCGCGTCTATTTGATGTCGATGAACAATTACGATTATCCGTCGAACCAGCCGAATGACCGCTTCATCTCGGAACGCTGGTTTGTGCGCGATAGCTTGAATCTCGAAGCCGAATCATTAGCACAACTCCGCGCCGCAATTTCAACCAGCGAATATGATTACTACGAAGAAGGTTCCGCCACGCGGCGCTCGCGTTTGGATTATGTCCGCGAGCGGCTGCGATTGTTGTATGTTGGCATCACGCGTGCGCGAAAAGAATTGATCGTAACTTGGAATACGGGTCGTAAAGGCGATGCAACACCGTCACTTCCATTTGCGGCGTTGATGGGATGGCAAGAACAACAAGAAAAATAAAACGGTTTCGATGAAAAATCATCGAAACCGTTTTTTATGTAAGCAAGCTTCACTTTACGGGTGTTAGCACAATGACCGGAATCTTGCGTGTGGTCTTTTTTTGGTAGTCAGCAAAACCGGGCATCATTTCGACCATCTTGTTATACAGCTGTGTTCGTTCGGGCTCTTCAGCAACTTTCGCATGGACCTTATGCTTTTCAGTCCCGACTTCAACGGTGAGTTCCGGGTTGGCAACCACGTTGTAATACCAATCAGGGTTTGTCGGCGCTCCGCCTTTGGATGCAATCACTACAAACCGCTCGCCATCTCTGATATAAGCCACTGGATTGATGCGCTCCTGTCGACTCTTCGCTCCCGTTGTGTGCAACAGCAGCAGCGTCCTGCCTTCAAACGGACCACCCACCTTGCCGCCATTCGCTCGAAACTCATCAATAGTTTTTTTGTTCCAATCGTTAACTTCACTCATATTCATCTCCTTAAGATCCAAAATCAAGATGTTTCCAAAGTATACATTCTTACCGATCATGACGATCCAACCGGTAGAAATTCTTCGGGCATGATATTCAATTTGATTATATGCCAATCGTTGTTTATAATTGACACATGAGTCAACATCAGCTTTACGGCGGCATTGAAGCCGGCGGAACAAAATTCATTTGCGTGGTCGGCAGCGGGCCGGAAGACATCGTCGAGCGGATTCGAATCGAAACCACGACGCCAGACGAAACATTTCAAAAGGTTATTCAATTCTTCCAGCCTTATACAACCGCAAACAAGGTTACGACCATTGGTATCGGTTGTTTCGGCCCGCTGGATTTGAATCCCGATTCGCCGACCTATGGATTTATCACATCCACACCCAAGCCGCGCTGGAGCAACACCGATGTGCTCGGAACCATTCAGCGCGCACTGAAAATCAATATTGCGTTTGATATGGATGTCAATACCGCGGCGCTCGGAGAATTTCGCTGGGGCGCGAGTCAAGGCATCGATCCGTCGCTTTACATCACGATTGGAACAGGCATTGGCGGCGGATAAATCAAAGACGGGAAAGCATTGATCGGCATGAATAACCTCGAAATGGGTCACATCCGCCTCCCGCACGACTTGAAGCGTGATTCATTTCCGGGGGCTTGTCCCTTTCATGGAGATTGCTTCGAGGGGCTAGCCAGCGGACCTGCCATCGAAAAACGATTCAATTCGCGCGGCGAAACGATTCACGACGACGATCCGTTCTGGGACATCGAAGCGGATTACATCGCTTTAGCCTTATCCAATCTCATTCTCACGCTTTCGCCAAAACGGATCATCCTCGGCGGCGGAATCATGCAACGAACATTTCTCTTTCCGCTGATTCGACGCAAAGTTTTGAAAACGTTGAATGGCTATGTGGAAAGCGAAAGCCTGCTGAAAAAGATGGACGAGTATATTGTCCCGCCAGGGTTAGGAAGCCGCTCAGGCAGTTTGGGCGCAATTGCATTGGCTCAATCATTCACATAAATCAATTTACTACGAAGTAAGAAAGTTTTATTGCTCTAAAGCCGAAGCCTGCCGCTCAAACGAGGTAAGACTTTCAGGTTTAAAAGCGACAAAAATAGAGCTTTATTAATAAGGAGAAAGAGCACAAATATGGAAACACAATATTCGTTATTTGGCAGAAAGATTGCTTATAAGTGGATCGTATTAAGCGTGACCACTATCGGATCGCTGATGGCCGCGATTGACAGCACGATTGTCATCCTCGGCTTGCCCGACATGATGGTCAAATTGCACGCCGACCTGGTTTCAATGATCTGGGTCATCATGGCGTATATATTGGTCAGCACGGTATTCCTGCTGACCTTCGGCCGCGTGGCCGATATATTGGGCCGCGTGCGGATGTACAATTTGGGCTTCGTGATTTTTACAATTGGCTCAGCACTATGCGGCTTCTCTGGCAATGCCACGCAACTGATTATTTTCCGTTTGATACAAGGCAGCGGCGCAGCGATGATGGTAGTCAACAGTGTAGCGCTCATCACCGAAGTCTTCCCGCCCAACGAACGCGGCAAAGCTCTGGGTCTCAACGCCATCACGTTCTCCATCGGCGGCGTGGCCGGGCCCATCCTGGGAGGTTTGATCCTGACGCTGGCCGATTGGCGCTGGATATTCTTCATCAACGTTCCGATTGGACTCTTCGGTGCGATTTGGGGTTATCGCGCGCTCAGAGAGATGAGCATCCGCAAACGGGGCGAGAAGTTCGACGCGCTAGGCGCGGTCAGTTTCAGCGCTAGTCTGACGGCATTGCTGATCGCGTTGACTCTGGGAATCGAATACGCCTTCACATCAACACCCATTCTAATATTGTTCGGGTTATTCCTAATCGGCCTGGCATTCTTTTTGTGGTGGGAACGCCGCGCTTCGAATCCGGTGCTTGACCTTTCATTGTTCAACAACCGAGTCTATAACTTCTCGGTTCTCTCAGCAATGATCCAGTCTCTAGCATTGTTCGCGGTCAATTTCTTGATCGTGTTTTATTTGCAGGGTGTGCGCGGATACGACCCATTGAAAGCCGCGTTGCTGCTCATCCCACTGCCAGTAGCGACATCAATCATTGCACCGCTCGGTGGGAACATCGCGGATCGAATCGGGGCGCGCATCCCGGCCACGATTGGCTTGCTGATTCAGGGCGCGGCTCTGATATGGTTCATGCAGTTGACTCCGACCACCTCGTTGTTCAACATCGGTGCGGGTTTAGCGTTGATGGGAATCGGCGGCGGTTTGTTCTATCCGCCTAATACAAGTGCGGCCATGAACGCCGCACCAAAGAATCGACTCGGCATTGCATCCGGCACCTTGGCTACACTTCGTCAAGCCGGAATGGTGACCAGTTTTGCGCTCGCGCTGGCGGTGGCGGCTACCAGCCTGCCGCGTGATGTGATGATGGCCTTATTCGTGGGCACCAATGTCGCACTCGGTTCAGCTCCGATGCAGGCTTTCGTCACCGGTATGCACAGCGCGTTCCTGGTCTCGACTGTTCTGGTTTTCATCGCAGCAGGCATTTCATGCGTGCGCGGCAAGGAGGATCGCAGCGCGCTGGCGAAGGAACATGGCGCAGTCGTGATTAGCGAATAAGTTCAATTAGGCTAATTCGATCATCCTGTCATCTTGAGAATCAGGTGACAGGATGTATATTTTTAAGCTGCACTTGTGGTACATTTGTGCCAAGAATCATGACAGACCTTCCAACTCCCTTCACTTTTTCGCAATCGTCCCTGCAAGATTATGTGGATTGCCCACGACGTTTTCAGTTGCGTTACATGGACCAACTAAACTGGCCTGCCGTTGACACTGAACCGGTCGTCGAAAATGAGCGCCGCCAAATCGAAGGACAAATCTTTCATCGGCTTGTTCAACAATATTTATTAGGAGTGCCTTCTGAGAACCTATCAAAGATGGCAAACACGCCAAACCTTGAACGATGGTGGAATAACTTTAGACAGGAATTTGACAACCTCGGCAAACTTCATCCCGAGTTGACTTTATCTTCGCCGATTGGAAATCATCGGCTGGTCGCGAAATATGATTTGGTCGCAGTTCAAGACAACCAGGCAACCATCTATGATTGGAAAACATATGCCAAGCGTCCGCGCGATGAATGGATGTCGGCGCGCTGGCAGACACGCGTATATCGTGCTTTGCTGGTTCAGGCTGGCGCGCATCTGAATAACAACAACCCATTCGAGCCAGGGCAGATTGAAATGATTTACTGGTATGCTGATTTTCCGTCGGAGCCGACAAGGTTCAAATATGATGCGAATCAATTTAAGCGCGACTGGTCTGCGATTGAAAAAGTCGTCAATGAAATATCGTTGACAAAAGAATTTCCATTAACCGAAGACGAAAAGATGTGCCGCTTCTGCGTCTATCGTTCCTACTGCAACCGCGGTGCACAAGCGGGTCAAATGGATGAAGCGGAAGCAGAGATGGAATCCGAAGCCGCATTCGATATCAACTTCGAACAAATCAGCGAGATCGAATTCTAATCCCAATAATCTTTCATCAATTCATGCGACCATTCCGGCTGACGAATTGTTTCACGCGGCAGGAATTCCGCAAAGACCGGTTTGATATCCAGCACCGGCGTGTTATTCACCGCGTCCAATCCTTTGACCAATAAACTCCGACCTTCGCGTTTGACAATGCTGACAATCGTCAAGCCAAGGTGGTTTGGACGATCTTTATTGCGTTGTGCGAAGATACCAACCTTGGGCCAGTCCTTGTTGCCGCGCGGATGGCGTGACAAAGAAAATTCTTTTTCATCCGCCACTTGATCGAAGGTAAAGATGATTTCGGCGTGCGAAAAAGTTTCGATGCCATCCAGGCTTTCTTCCGGCAAGAAATCATCAAGCCTGATTTCAGAAACAACGCTTCCCCAATTGTCGTCATCAAGACTAAGGCGGGCATTGTGAACGTAGCCGATTGGTCGTAAAGTTAAATTGAACATGAAATAATTTAACCCTAAAATAAAAATTTTCGGATGAAATCCTCTCCCATCCGAAAATTATCTAAACCAACAATCTCAGTGGTTCTTCCAGATATTTTGCCAGCGACTGCATGAACTGCGCTGCTTCGGCCCCATCGCTCACGCGGTGGTCAACAGAAACAGTCGCCTTCATTCGCCAACCAATTTTGATCTCACCACCTTCGGCAACCGGAACTTCCTTTGCAGAACCAACCGCCAATATCGCGGCTTCGGGTGGATTGATGATGGCAACGAAGTTTTCAACATCATACATCCCAAGATTGCTGATTGAAAACGTCGAGCCTTCGATATCATCCGGTTTGACTTTGCCTCCGCGCGCACCTACGGCCATGCGTTTGACTTCCGCAGAAATCTGTCGTAACGGCTGTTGATCGGTGTTCCTGCTGACTACAGTCAATAAACCATTTTCAACTGACACTGCCACGCCGACATTGATCGCGCCGTGACGAATCACTTTATCGCCCGCAAATGAAGCATTGAGATTCGGGAAATCTCGCAATGCGAGCGCTACCGCTTTAACGATGAAGTCATTCACTGAAAGTTTTTCATTATCAGGCAGGTACTCATTGAGCTGTTTACGCAAAATCATCACCGCATCCATCTTGTATTCATGCGAAACATAAAAATGCGGAATGGTTGCCTTGGACTCCGCCATGCGGCGCGCAATGGCCTGACGAAGTTTGGTCATTCCTATTGTTTCGTCCGTTGGAGCGGCCTGAATTGTCGGTTGGTAGGCTGGGACGTTTGCAGGGCCAGTTGTTGGACCAGCAGACAAAATATCTTCGATATCTTTACGAACGATCCGTCCGCCAGGACCCGTGCCTTGAATGTGAGATAAATCAACTTGCGCATCGCGTGCAATCTTCTTCGCCAAGGGCGAAGCTTTGACGGGACTAGTTTGCGGCGCAACGATGGATTGAACAACGGGAGCCGCTTTCGGCAGAGTCGGAGGCGCAATTTCTGCTTTTGTTGATGGTTGAGTGCTGACCGCTTTCGACTCATCTATTTTTTCATCTGCACTACCGATAATTGCAATCGGCGCGCCGATGGGAACGATCGCGCCCGCGTCCACCAACAACTTGCGAACCACACCGCCCGCTGATGATTCAACTTCAACCGTCGCTTTATCGGTTTCGATCTCAGCCAGCACATCGCCCTTGTTGATGTTCTCGCCCTCGTTCCGCACCCAGCGAACGAGCGTGCCTTCAGCCATATCAAAGCCCAGCTTGGGCATCGTGATGGTTTCAGCCATTACAACACCTCCTTCACTGCCGCGATGACATCTTCTGGTTGAGGTAGCGCGGCTTGTTCGAGCGTCCGATTGTATGGAAGCGGGACTTCATCCTGCGCGACCCGTTTTATCGGCGCATCGACATAATCAAAACATTCTTCGTAAATGCGGCTGGAGATTTCACTACCAACGCCATAAGACTTCCAACCTTCTTCNNTCGAGCGGACGAAGCGTGCGAAGATCAACGATCTCAACTTCGATTCCTTCCTTGGCAAGTTCATCAGCGGCCTTCGTCGAAATCTCCAGACCCTTGGAATATGTAATGATGGTAACGTCTTTACCGGCTCGTTGAATTTTTGATTTACCAATCGGGATGGTGAAATCTCCATCGGGAACTTC